>JAGRBZ010000259.1 GCA_020433805.1 Anaerolineae bacterium | reverse complement strand
ATTATACACGTTTTTTTTATTTTTTCAAGTGGCATACTACTATATCTAGTAGGATACAAGTACTACACCACTATATTCAGTTTGTCAACTGGTAATTGCAGCTTAAGCACATCGCTAAAGTTAAGGTAAAATTTGCTGTTATTATACGTTTGACTATGATGTTACGGATGGTGCTCCTGTCATTCGTTTCATACAGCGCTTAACTGAATTGCTTGAGCAGAGCCATGGCCTTGATGGGTAACACTCTCTATTTCTCTATCTAAAGAAGTTAAAAGGAGTATCACTACCTGGAAATGAAAACTTTTCATAATCACAGATCGATGCGTTCATGCTAAAAATGCGCCGGAAAGACCGGCGTCTTTTTCGTTTATCGTGGCGTAGGTTCATGCCGGAAGGGGAGAGTTTGGGCTGGGCCTTGGCGTTAGGGGCTACACTGGCTTTTAGCCTGTCTACCCCTTTTGCCCGGCTGGCAATAGACCAGGGCGTTGATCCGACGACAATGCTGGTATTGCGCTTTGGAATTGCCATTGTGCTGCTGGTCGGCACGCTGCAATTGACCGCACCGGACAAGTTGCGGGTCAACCGGAGCGGGTGGCTGATTGCACTACTGGCCGGTTTGGAGAATGGCATCGGCGTGTTATGTTTCTTTTGGTCTTTAACCCGCCTGGATGCATCGATTGCGACGATGATTTTTACGCTCAACCCGCTTTTGGTGTTGGGGCTGCTGGCGTTGCGCGGCGAGAAACTGACCTATCGTCATCTTGTGCGGATTAGTCTGGGCTTAAGCGGTATCTTTTTGGTGCTGGGTCCGGCCGGCCAGATCGACTGGATCGGGGTGCTGTTGGTCGTCATCACTATCATCTGCATCGCGGTCGAGTTGGTGGTTATTCAGTGGTATTTGCAGCCGTACGACTCGCGCAGTGTTACGCTGTATGTGTTGAGCGGTATGTCTACGACTATTTTCGGCTATTGGCTGTGGCAAGGAGCGGAGTGGAATAATCCGGGCTGGCCGGCCTGGTTATACATCGGGTTGCTGGGCGTTCTGTGCACCTACTTCGCGTGGTGGGCGATTTTCACCGGAGTGCGGTATCTGGGCAGTGGACAGGTAGCCATGTTAGTACCGCTGGAAACACTGCTGACGATCATTTGGTCTTTTATGCTGCTGGGCGAACGCTTTACGTTGTGGCAATACATCGGCACCGGCCTAATCTTGTTGAGCACTATTCTGGCTATCCGACGTTTGGGCCAAGGCCGTAAACGCCTACTACTGGCCGGCACACCGGCTCTGGTTCGATTTCTTCGGCGGCGTGACAATGATCGGTGAAAGCGTCTAGAAACTGGCCTCACACAGGAAGAGCTGGAAAGAAGCCACACAGAACCCAGAGGGCACAAAGTATCTTTGTTTTCTTTGTGACTCCCCTGTGCCCTTTGTGGTTACCCCCATTCTATGGTTTGGCCGGCTCCGTTGTCAGCAATTTTGAAAAGAACGGCACCATCACGGCCTCGGCCTGAGATTGCAGCTCACCATGCCCGCCTTCGAAAGTAACCAGTTCATGCGGGATGTTTTCTGCCTCCAACTGCCGGGCGAGATATTCACTGCCTGCTTGAATCCACTGATACCGGTCACGGGTGCCGTACTCGATCAAAATGCCGCGCAGTTTCGTCGGGCTTTCTTGATAAGCTTCGATTTTGGCATCGATGCCGCCATAGCCGTTTTCCCACTGCTGCCATAACTCCGAAACGGGTTGAGCATCTACGTTTTGGTAAGGGTATTGGATAAAAGGTGCCTTATCAGGGTTAGGTGCAAAGGCAATACCGTAACCGATGATAAAGCGCAGGTTACTACTCAAGCCGTGAGCTGCTTTGTCAATAAACATGGCTTGCGCATCCTCCACAGACAGTGAAGCCAGTTCTGCCTGCAATGCTAAAACCGCTTCGATCTCGCTGGGATTGGCAAAAATTTGAGTAGTCGCTAACCCGTCGGGCACTATCAACCCCGGCCCAAGCGCATAGACGGCGCTAAAGCAGTCGGGGTGGCGCATCGCCAGATTTAAAGACCCAAAACCGCCCATCGAAAAGCCGGCAAGGCCGCGCGCGTTGACATTGGCGATGGTACGATAATTTTGATCGATGTAGTTCACCACATCTGTAATGACAAAATCTTCCCAGTTACCGCTAACCGGCGAGTTCACATAAAAGCTTCCTCCCAACATGTTCCGGCCACTGATAACAACGGTCATCATTTCATTGGTGCTGCCGGCTTCAACCAGCTTATCGATAACCGACATCAGGATGTAGATGTCGTCCAGCCCTTCATCATAACCGGCCAGATAATAAACAACGGGATAGCGCTTGTCTGAGGTGTAGTAGGACGGTGGCAAGTAAACGGCTATCTCTTGCTCAGTAGGGTCACCCAATAGATTCTCGGCTAGCGCGGGTGCCGGAATATCCTGTCTGATGACTCGTTTTGCTTGAACCGGAGTTTCCGTTGGAGCCGGTGTATCGGTTAGCTGCATAGCTACTTTTGTTGGCGTAGCGGTTGCCGGCGGTGATTGAGGTATGTTTGTTGACGGAGCCGGGGGTGGTACGGTTGCTGCCGAACCACATGCGGCAAGCAGCAGTACCAGGCCAATACCAAGAACAATGGTTCGAAGGAATTTCATTTTTGCTCTCCTTAGCCTGATAATAGAGTAGAGAAGATGTTTTCTTCCAAACTATAGTATAGAATTTAAATGGTCTAAACACACCAGGCATGTGGACTAGCGAAAGCGTTAGTCTTTATTAATCTCACCTTAATCTCTATTACCCAGAATGAAACTGTAGTAGCCTGAGTTCGGAATTTTTAAAAATAGACAGAACCTGCGGCAAGATTTAGAAGATGAAATAAGTAACAATCTTTTCAATCTTGTAAATCCTGTCTAATTGTCGAACTGAGGTTGGTACCCACTTTTACCAAACGATGTTAGCTGATGAAAGGAGCCTGTATGAATCGAAACGTTCTCATATTTACCGTGGTGGCTGTCTTTAGCCTTGTGGTGATGGTTATGGCCTCAGCGGTGGCGGTGTTTGCTTTCACGATGGTGGAAGACCCGGCCCCGGTGGAGGTGATGCCCCTTGAAGATGCGCCGGTCCACGTGGCTCCAGTTGAGGCTGAAGTCGCTGCGCCGGAGTTTCAGGCAGAAAAGGCCAGTTACCAGGGTGGTTGTCCCTACAGCCATAGTAAAATGCAGTTGACGGAAGCACCGGCTCAACAAGTGGTCGATGAAGGGCCGCTGGCTCAAATTACCGAGCAATAGCAGCCGGTCAAGAAATATCAAAAATTAAGGCTCCCTCGTGGGAGCCTTTTTTGGTTAAAAGATAGATTGCCGGCGATAAAAAATTAGGCGAGGGGCAATAACACCAACGGCCAGACCACCGAGGATCAAACCGGTCCGCAGCGCGTTGATCGCCGCAGAGGCCAACATCGCGCTGTCAACACCCGGCCCCGTTTCAGAGATACGAATGAGGTCCATCATCGTTTGAAAGGCCAGACTGCCCGGCACCATCGGAATAACGCCGGGGACGGTAAAGACCGTACTGGGGGCTTGCCAGCGCCGTGCTGCAAAGTGACCAAAGAAACCAACCACTGTGGCACCAAAGAACGTGGCCGAAGTGATGCTTAAGCCCAACTCTATGCAGAACGTACGGGTAATATGCCCCAAAGCGCCGCCCAACGCGCAGGCCGGCAGGGTTCGAATGGGGACGTTAAAGAGAATGGCAAAGCCCAAGGCCGCCACTGCCGACCATAAGGCGTCGTGCAACAGCAGCCATACCAAACTCATAGGCCCCCCACGCCGGTCAGATTAACAGCCAGCAGCAGCCCCAAAGCAATAGCTAGCGTTATCAGTGTTCCGAAAAAACCACGGGCCAGGCCAACGACCAAATGGCCGGTGATGATATCTTCAGCGGCGGTGATGAGCGGTACGCCCGGTACCAACAGCAGCACCGATGCCGCCAGTGCTGTTTGCGGGCTGGCACTGACCCAAATAGCGGAGCTAGCCAGTAGACCGGCCACAAAAGCGGTAGCGACTGTGATGAGCACGGCGTTGAAGTGTCGTTTGGTTAACTCCTGGCGCACGATTAAGGCCAGACTGGCCGCCACAAACGTTACGCCGAAAATCGCCCAATCTCCCCCAAAGAGGCGGCTAAACGCGGCGCAGGCCAGCCCTACCATTAAGATGGTGAGCCAGCGTGGGTAATGGTGCTCTGCCAAGGCAATACGTTCCAGCTCTGCCCGCACTTGTATGCGGTTAAGCTCGCCTCGCTCTACCCGGCGGCTGAGACGACTTACCCCGGAAACAATGGTCATGTTAACGCCTACGCCCACCACCCGCCGAATTTTGGTTCGGAAATCAAGACCGCTAATGGTGGTTACGGCAATATCGTTAGACGAGACAAAAATGTCCATCCAATCGCAGCCCAGAGCGGTACCCAGGCGATGAATGGTTTCTTCGATGCGCAAGCTCTCCGCGCCATTTTGCATTAGCAGTTGACCGGCCCACAGCGATAGATCGACAATGTCGGCCAGCTCTTGTCGCGTTAATGCTTCCTTCTTTGCATCTTCCGATGCGGAAGGGAGACGGTCTTCTGCTTCAGCCACGATGGTCCTCTGTCGGCGTTTTGGCCATGGCTACTGAACCGCCCCGGCGTGGGTCGCCCACCGCGATCCAGGGCGCTCGTGCATGGTGACCATCACCCGGATGCGCGACGGCGTGTGTTCCACCGAAAAACATGTTGCGGGCATGCCAGCGATTGACTTTATAGCCCACTGCCTCAAGTTGGTCGGCCACTTCAGGAGCGATGCCGCCTTCAAGCTGCATCTGCCCATCCTCATAATGAAGGCGAGAGGCGGCCACGGCTTCGGCCAGATTGGTTTTGAAGTCGATGATGTTGCTCATCGTTTGTAATATCGCAGTGCGAATGCGATTGCTGCCGCCGCTGCCAAGAGCCAGTATCGGCTCTCCTTGGTGCATTACGAGCGTGGGTGTCATCATCGTTTGCAGGCGATGCCCCGGCGGCAGTTGATGAAAACCGCCCGGATGTAAATCGATCTCGCCCAGCATGTTATTAAGGATAACGCCCGTTTCCCCGACCACAAATCCGGCGCTCTCACCTGCCGAGGTGGTAATGCTGATGACCATACCCTGGCTGTCGGCTACGCTGATGTGGGTGGTGTTCGAAGGGCCTTGACGAACTTTCGGCTCAACCGGACGTAGACGACCGGCCAATGCCTCATCAAGCTGCTGCCCGTAATCGGCGATATTTTTGTCAGCCAGCAGGCTGTCGATGTGCTTAAGGCCGTGTCCATTGGCCGTCTGAACCGGCTCGGCTTCCCATTCGGCTCGGGCTACATTGGCCAGCCGCATTACTTCGGCCAAAAGCCGCAGATGGTCAAAGCCGTTGTGTGCAATGCCATCGAGAGAAGTGGCAGAGAGCAGTTTCAGGGCAAAGGCAATCAACGGCCCTCCCGACGATGAGGGCGGCGGTAATAAAATAGTATGATCCCGATAATCAACTTCGATCGGCGTCGAACGGAGTACCTGGTACCCGGCCAGATCGGTTTCGGTCAGCAGTCCGCCGTTGGCCTGTTGGTCGGCCAGGATGGCGCGGGCTACTGCACCGGTGTAAAAGAGGTCGGCCCCCTGTTGACTCAAAGTTTCCAGGGTATCGGCCAGTTGATGAAAGATGAGGCGATCACCGGCTTTGGCCAGGGTGCCGGTTGGTGCAAAAATGGCCGCGATGCCGGAGGTGTCGGTTAAAATGGGTTCCAATAGCGACGTGATGTAAGCCGGAACATCGGACATGATGATGCCCTTTCGAGCTAATCGAATGGCCGGCTGCAACACAGTGGCCAGCGGTAGCGTTCCCGCCTCTTCCATTAAAGTGCACAGCCCGGCCACCACACCCGGCACGGCGACACTGGCCCGACCAATGTAAAAGGCCTGCTGGGCAACTCCGAAATCGATAGAGACCTGCCGGAAATCAATCTTAGCCGGTTGGCTACCGTTTTTAGAGAGGCCGGGCATCGCGCTAAAAAAGTCGTAGACAGTGGCCTGTCCGCTATGGGGATCGTAAAGCTGAGCGATGCCGCCGCCGCCAATATTTACCAATGATGCCTCGGCCACAAACGAGGCGAATGTGGCGGCAACGGCGGCATCAACCGCGTTGCCGCCTTGCTGTAAAATCTCTGCACCGGCTTGCGCCGTATGGGGATGACCTGCCGCAATAACTCCAGACATGAGGAACCCTATCTCCGTGGTTTCGGGATTGACGCGCCATTTTACCACAGCTCCGGCGGGCAAGCAACAGCAGTTTCTAACCAATTTCTCAAAAATATCAAACCGGGATTAAATCTGCCACGTTTACAATAAATGTAACCAACATCTGCTTATGCAACAAAAACCTAGAAATTAAGCCAAGTCAGACTGTAATACGACGCCGAGGATGAAATTTATCGTATGACAAACTTAGGTTTGCCGTAGGTACAAATTTTGTTTTCAAGAGGAGAGTTATATAGAAATGCGTGCTTTGAATATTTTGCTTTGTGGTAGTGATCCAATTGCGCTACAGAAGATGGCGCGAAAGTTCAAAGCGGATGGGTTGAATGTTCGAATTGTCGATCCGGTTCGAGACGGGTTGGCATTTTCTGAGAAGTTCTGGGATTTTCTGCTGATCGATCTCGATGGTTTAAACAGCTTTATGCGCAGTCTATTGCCGGCTGTGGTCAAAGAGTTTCCCAATTTGCCGATTATCGGCATCTCACGCCGGAGTGGGGCAACAGTGGAAAGGCTCATCAATGAGGTTGGCGTAGAGTTAGACGGCTATGCTTTTGATGTTCCTGGCCCCGAAGATCTTATTGTCAGTTTTCCACATATCGCGGCTCGATATAAGGCCGATGATACGCGCCCGCTTTACTCGCGCCCTTAAAACGGAATATTGCTCCGGCGCTGCCAGTTGATGGTTTTTACCTGGATAGAATTTCGGCTCTGGCACGGATCGAGGGTACAGCCCGGCGGAAGTTCTCCGTCCTCTAGCGAGTCGCTGTCGTCGTCATCGCCATCGTCGTCATTGCTATCGTCATCATCACTGCTGTCATCGTCATTACTATCATCATCATCGTCATCGTTGCTGTCGTCGTCATCATTGCTATCTTCATCGTCGTCATCAGTTGCATAACAGTAGCTAGGGTTATCGGCGTATAGCGGATCGGTAGCAAAGGTAAAGGTGCGGCTGGCCTGCTGGCCGTTTTCCAAAACGTAGCTGTACCAGGTGTGGGTTTGAAATGCGCCCGGTCGACTGGTGCCGCGCAGCAAGAGAGCTGTGTAACGGCCATTCGCATCGGTTGAGGTTACGAAGCGACTGTTATCAACGCCTACCTCGCCGTATTGAATTTGCACACCGCGAGCGGGTAGTCCATCGCTGTTGGTGACGACCCCTTGAAGCGCCATATCAGCACAGTTGTTGATGCCTGAATGTGAGGCTATTACGAAAGGTAGGGGTGTGGGCGTAGCTGTCGGTAGAGGTGTGGAGGTTGGCGGTTCCGGTGTAAACGTGGGCGTAAAGGTTGGCGTGTTTGATGGTGACGGCGTACGCGTAGGCGTAACCGTTCGGGTTTCCGTAGGCGTTTTTGTAGGGCCGGGGGTGGGCGTGAGAGTCGGTGTCCAAGTGGCCGGGTAGGATTGATCAACGATAGCGGTCGGTGGTGGTGGCGGGGGCGCATAGCCGGCAATGCGAGTTGCCGCTGCGATGGTAGCGCGCTGCGGGCTGAGTGGATTGAAGGGCGTGTTGGGGTTAAAAAATACAAAGACAAAGTAAGTTAAAAGCAAAACGCTCACGCCCAAGACGGCGGTTAGCGCAACCGTGACCAGCCAGCTATTTCGTCCCAAAACCTTCCTCCTTCTTGTACTCGGCTACTTAATATTTAATTTCCCCATACCAATGGCGATAAACTGCGCTGCTATTACGAACCCGCCGATGGCCAGTCCCCACTTTCTGAACAGTAAACCCATCAGTCCAACAAAACCGGCAACGCCACCCAAAACCAGGTTAGCTTCTTTGACGCTCTCATCCGCTTGCTCCGGTGTTTGCCCCAGCTCAACCATCGACCACTTAAAGAGCGATCCCCCATCAACAAAAGGAATAGGCATCAAACTGCCAAAGGCCAAAATACCGTGGACCCAGCACTGAGCATCAAAGAATTCGCGCATGACTGTGTTGGGCCGAGTCAGCGCTCGGAGAAAGAGCGAAACTAACCAGGCGACCCCACTGCCAATCGGCCCGCCAATAGCACGCATTTTATGGGCCTGTGGCGATACGTCGTTATTTTCGTAGATGCTCATCGGCATTGGTGCCCCAATGTGAACCTGATCGAGCGGAGCCTCTGCGTAGCGTGAGCTAACAATATGGCCGGCAAAATGCGTTACATCGCCTGTCATATAAGCAATGCTGGCAAAAATACCCCGGCGTATTCGCCCCAATAGCGAGGCATTACGGGCTAAAAAAGCGCCCAGTACAAACATGGCTATGGGTGCCCCTGCAGCCGATGGTTCGGTCGTAACGCGCGTCTCTCGAACGGTGAAAAGGGTGAGTGCATCTTTGTGTGACATTATTCCTCCGTGGAAAAGTGATGGATTGTTGGTCAGTTGGTTCGTTGGCTGGTTTGCTGGTTAGGTAGAGTAAGCCAACGTTATAGTTTAGTGCTTACGGATATTTGCGACAAGGGGATTATAGCATGAGGTTGAAGTGAAACAACTTGCGAGGTAAGATGCGATTTACAGAACCGGTTGCTCTGCCAGAAACCGGTCTACTTCCTTTCGGTAGGGTAGGCCGATGCGTGCTCCGACCTTGGTGGTGCTCAAAGCCGCGACGGCGCTTGAGAATGTGAGCAAATCGCGCCAGGCTATACCTTGGGCCACGCCCAGAGCAAATGCACCATGGAAAGCGTCGCCGGCTCCGGTCGTGTCGATGGCGTTGACCCGGTAGGCCGGCAGCGCGCCCTCACCGTGTGGCGTCTTCCAGATAAGTCCCTTCGCTCCCATCGTTATAACCACGTTTGGGTTGCAATCGGTGAGCTTCAGCAGAGCCGTTTCCATGTGCGATTCGCCGGTAAACTCCTGCGCAAATAGCTCTGAGCAAACGAGATAATCAACCTGGTCGGCCAGGGCGACTGTGCCCGGTTTGACCGATCCGGCATCGAGCACCGTTTTACTACCGTGCGCTCTGGCGTGTTTCATCGCCGTCAGCGATAACTCTGGTTCGTGACCGTCCGCCAGCATGACTTTAGCTCGCAACGGGGTCAGGTCGATGCTGTCAGCCAGTAAAGGCGGTGCAGCGCGATAGTTGACCAGCGACCGCTCGCCGTTGGGTTTGGCCAACACCACCGACAGCGGCGTCGACTCGGAACTGCGCACGATGAAGTCGGTTACGACCCCATCGGCTTTGAGTTCCTCAAGATGACGATCGCCGTAGACATCGGTGCCGAGGTAGCCGGCATAAGCTGCCGTGCCGCCCAGTCGGGTTACCGTTATCGCCGCATTGGCCGCGGGTCCACCGCCGCAGGTCAAAAGCGAATTAGCAGTTGTTTTTTCGTCAGCAGCGGGGTGGGTAGAGACCTCCAAGGTCATATCGAACGAGGACGCGCCTACGCATAAGATGTCAACATGTATCATAGAATTATAGCTCTGCTTAGTTTAGAAAATACCGGCCTGTTGCCCCCCGTCGATAACGAAGCGCTGGCCGGTTACCATTCTGGCTGCATCCGAGGCCAGATAGACGGCCAACGCCGCCACCTCCTCAGCCTGGATGAGGCCGGGCAAAGGCTGAAAGCGGTCAAGAAACACATCCCGCTCGGCGATAGGAAAATCGGCTGTAAGGGGCGTGTCGATATAGCCGGGGCAAATCACGTTGCAGCGAATGTGGTCGCGGGCATAATCAAGCGCGATGGAGCGGGTCAGGTTAATGGCTCCGGCTTTGGCGGCTGCATAAGCCGCTTTGCCTCGACATGCCCGGATGCCCAACGTGCCGGCCGTGTTTATAATAGTGCCACCGCCCCGTTTTTTCAACTCGGGGATAGCGTACTTGGCCCCCAGGAAGATACTTTTAAGATCGATGTCCAGACACGTATCCCATTCGTCCTCGCTAATCTCGGTCACGCTGCCGGCGGGGCTAATACCGGCGTTGTTGAACAGAATATCCAGCCCGCCAAAGTGAGCCACGGTCTCGGCGATCATACGCTGCACCGCCTGCCCCTGGCTGACATCAACCTGAACCGCCAGCGCTTCGCCACCTATAGCCTTGATTTCTTTAACCACCGTTTCCGCTTTCGCTAGCGTTCGATTGGCGACCACCACCTTCGCGCCTGCCTCGGCAAAAGCCAAACAGCTCGCCCGGCCAATCCCCGAGCCGCCGCCGGTGATAATCGCGATTTTATGCTCCAGTTGTTGTTGCATAGGTTCCTCTGTGAGTACGATATCCAGACCTGTCAGGTTTTACAAAATACAGCCAGGCGTAAGTGCAAGAGCGATGGGGCATGTCGTGCTCCAGACGGCATGTTCGAAAACCTGACAGGTCTTCTCTTACGATAACACCCCTTCAATAATACCCTGATACCCCCGCGCCGCGGCCTGCAAATGCTCAAGCAAAATATACTCATCAACCTGATGCGCCTGCCCTTCGGTCGATGGGCCGAAGCCGATGGTCGGCACCTGGGCGTGTCCGGCGCTGTGGGCAGCATTGGTGCAGAACTGGTACGTCCCCAACTCGGACGGCAAACCGGCGTCGTGTAGACCGGCCAGCGCCGACTGTACTAAAGCGTGGTCGGCGGGCAGCTTCCAGGCCGGAAAGAATTTAGGGCCGTAGAGCGTCGATCCGGTGTAGGTAGTGTGTTCGCCTGTGGCAATGATGGCATTGATCGAAGCCATCTCTGGGAGGTTGGTAATCGGCCCAAGCACGCTGTCGATGGTTTCACCGGCCAGCAGCCGCCGATCGTATGTCACCCGGCAGCGGCTGGGGATAACCGAATGGCCGGGATAGGGATCGGAGATGATGTCGGTTAGCGCCAGCAACCCATCGCCGAGCAGCGGATCGTGGGGCAGAGGCAGTGTTTCGATAGCCTGCACCGCTTTCAGCATCAAGTGCACGGCATTAACCCCCAGATGCGGCGTAGAAGAATGGGATGGTTTGCCGATGGCTTCCAGATGAATCTCCGCCCGACCCCGCCCACCGTGGTTAAGGTTCAGGTTGGTCGATTCGCCGATCACCACCAAGTTAGGCTGCACAATATCCATAATGGCCTTAAGGGCCACGCCTTCCATTACTTCTTCCATCACCGTGGCGCTAACGGCCACCCGCCCGGCTAGCTTACTGCGATCCACCGCTGCTGCGGCGTGTATCATCGCTGCCAGCGCACCCTTCATATCGGACGTGCCGCGGCCCATCATGCGCTCGCCGACCACCTCCGCACCAAAGGGATCGTACTGCCACTCTACCCCTTCCGCAATGCCGACCGTATCGCAGTGGGCATCGAGCAGTAGCATTGGCCCGGCCTGCTCTCCTTCGATAAGACCGACGAGACTGCCGTTGGCGTCGGTCACAATATCGTCATAACCCAGCCGTCGCATCTCCGCCGCCACCAGCGCAACAGCCGGCTTTTCCTCACCCGGCAGCGTTCGAACTTGCACCAAAGACTGAGTAAATCGGACAAGTTCATCGAAATTGATTGTCATAATTTTCTCCTTGGGGATGGATAGTTGGATAGTGAGTTAGTTTGATAGTTGTAGAAGTTACGCAGTTCAGATTGGTTCAGTCTCCAACTAAGCCTTCAACCGGAGTTCAACCGTTTTACACCTTGAT
>JAGRBZ010000258.1 GCA_020433805.1 Anaerolineae bacterium | reverse complement strand
GTGCTGCCGGGTAAAATAAGACAATCAACGTTCATCAGGGTCTATCCGCATTGCGTAAACCTATTATGGGCTGTTATCGCCTCCAATACTTCGGAACTGTACCAGAATAGTTTCGGGCCGTCAAAAGTGTGCGGGGGAACAAAACTGGCAGCCTGGTCAGTTAAAAATCTCGCTAAATGCCCGGCCTCATTTGATGGAAAGTAGGTTATAATAGGAAGCAAGGGAAATGTTGGGAAATGGTTGGTTGGTTAGATGGTTGGTTGTTGGATGGATGATTAGTACCCCAGCAGCCAGCCAACAAACTCAGTAGATCAAAATTTGAGGAGTGAGGCATCCTCAGATGCCGAACGGGTTGGGCTAAGCCGCTCCGCATCTGAGGATGCTGGCTCCTCGAAAATTGGATCTACTGAAACTAACAAATTATCCAACCAGCCACTAAGCTAGCTAATTCAAAGGAGAATAACCTATGCAAACCGGCGATCCGTTACGAGAAGGGGATATTAAGCAGTTGTCGATTGAATTAACGTTGGAGATTGTGCGACAGAATCTCACGAAACATGGTTATGATGGGGCCAGAATTCCGGTCGATGAGTTCTACCGGACGCTGGATGATTTCTTAACCGAGTTCCATCACGTTAATGCCAGGCGCAAAAGAGACAAGCGGGATTTCGATTAGGGTACCGCATCGAGCGATGCAATCTCAACCCGAAACCTGGAGTTTGAAGTAGCCGGCTGCCGACTCTTGCAGCAGCACCCAGATGGTGTACATTCCCATCAGCGTTCCCAACGGAAAATTCATAAAGTTGAAGACGGCCAGCACAATGGTTAGCAGCCGACTCCAAGGTCGATGGGTCAATAGCCCATAACCGGCTACAAAACCGGGGAGGCTGAAAGCCAACATCATAAACCCGATCATCGTGCCGACAAAGCCGAGGATACGGACCACTTCGGCCTGCCCAATAGCCAACCCAATGCCGGGTAATAAGACTACGACAAATAGCCCCATAATCAGAAACAGAACGCCTGCTGCCAGATGGAGCCAGCCCAATATGGTAATGTGTAGGTTGATTTCGCTATGATTGAGGGTGTTCATTGCTTTCCTTCTTATTTACCGAACTCAGCAGACCACGCTGCAATTGTGGTTTTAGAAATTAATCGGGGAATCACAAAGCTAGCTTTGTGACTCCGGTACGTACCCGATTAATTTGTTGATTTACAAAGGCATCGTTCTTTCAGTAAGGAAAACGAGGGGAAGGTTGGGGGTAGCTCTCCCCAACCAAGCCCCCCGGCCTACGGCGTTTTCCTTAATTATTCTCTGGGCAGGATTGCGGCTTTTGCCGTAACGGCATCCATCAAGATTTGCTTTTGCTTTTCGAATGTCTCCTTGCCCAAATCTTCCCAAGCGTGAAACTTTTCCCCGGCCTGATTTTCCAGCATGGTAACCTTATCCTTGGTTTCATCCTGGAGCGTTTTCATCTGCTCCATAATCAGATTGCGCGTTTCCAGACCGGATCGCGGGGCAAACATCAGGGCCAGACCAGCGCCCATTACCGCACCGAGGGCCAAGCCCCCCGTAAAAGGAATACAGAATCGTTGATTTACCATTGTGCTAACCTCCTGCTAAAGATAGCATTATGTGGACAAGTTGCTGACTTGCCCGCCAACTTTCAGCCATTCTTCTTTAAGACGGCACGAAGGCCGACTTTCCTCAAGATTATCATAACCCAAAAACTGCCCACAGACACCGGTCATGCGAGCAGATTAAAGGCTGGCAAATCAGCGAGTTTTTTAGCTGTTCACGTCGCTAGCCACTGTGTTTAGTCTATTTTCAAGGGGGTTACCACTTAATGACCGTCATTAACAACGCAATCAAACGTGGACTTGGCTCTGACTTCGGTGAAATAATATTCCTCGACCGGGTACCAGATCGAAAAAGTGAATATGCTCCGGTACTATCCTGGTTTATCTAAGCGATAGCGGATGAACCTTTCTCCGCCAACCTCTAACGCGCCGTCTTCTCTGAAGCCCAACTTTAACAACCCTTTAATCCGCTGCCTCGTGGGAGGAAAGAGGACGGTTACGGTGTTGAAGCCCATCTCGCCAAATGCCCGCGCGATGATTTCGTCATATAGCGCTTTGCCTAAGCCC
Source organism: Anaerolineae bacterium (assembly GCA_020433805.1). Classification (GTDB taxonomy): domain Bacteria; phylum Chloroflexota; class Anaerolineae; order 4572-78; family J111; genus JAGRBY01. The sequence goes on along the minus strand of JAGRBZ010000258.1, from coordinate 9,775 downwards.
CAATGGTCGGGATGGAGCACCAGGCCCAGATCGGCTTCGCCGTTCTCCGGCTGTAACCCGCCCCAACCGACAAATTGATCATCAACGACAAACGCCCACGGACCGTAACCATAGTCGGCCCACAACTGTTCTTTGGCAGTAACAAATGCGTCGCAGTCGCTTTCGTCAAAGTTGTCGCGGGTCAGGGGCATCTGACGTCGCACCAGTGGATGGTTCATGAGATCAATAATTGCAGATTTATCGACCTCCGTGAGCCGCTTGAATTCGATTTTCATCTTTACGCTCCCGACGCAACCTAAGGAAAAAGCCGATAGACGCGGGCTTCAAAGGGGCGCAGCGTCAACAGGTTGATACGCTCAACCGGATCGACTTTATAGTTGCTAATAAGCAGTTCCTTATCCGAAAAGTGAATGTGCTCGGGCAGTTCAAACCTGGGCGTTTCTGGGGTAAAGTTCAAGATCACTAAGAGGCGCTCATCTTCCAGGGTTCGGGTAAAGGCATAGATCTGCTCGTGCGCGTCGAGGATGAGGTCGTACGTGCCGTAGACCAGCACCGGGTTGGCTTTGCGCAGTTGAATGAGCCGCCGGTAGTAGTGAAAGACCGAGGCGGAGTCGGCGAGGGCATGTTCGACATTGATTTTTGTGTAGTTGGGATTGACCTTCATCCAGGGCGTGCCGGTCGTGAAACCGGCGTGGGGGCCGGTATCCCACTGCATGGGGGTGCGCGCGTTGTCGCGGCTCTTGGCGTGGATCATGGTCATGACCGCTTCCGGGTCGAGGCCTTTGTCTTCTACAAATTCGCGGTACATATTCAGGGTTTCGATATCGCGGTAGTCTTCTATCGAGGCGAAATGGACGTTGGTCATGCCGATCTCTTCGCCCTGGTAGATGTAGGGGGTTCCTTGCAGCGTCAGCAAAAAGGTCGCCAGTTGTGTGGCCGATTCGAACCAGTAGTGATCATCATCGCCAAAGTTTGAAACAGCGCGGGGCAAATCGTGGTTGCCCAGAAAGTGCGTGTTCCACCCTTTGTTCTCCAGGTCTTTTTGCCAACGGGTCATGACCTCCTTTAGCTCCGGTAGGTCCCACGGTCGCCGGCTCCAGCGGGGCGAGAAGCTGGAGAGGTCGCGGTTCAGTTCGGTATGTTCGAACTGGTGCAGCATGTTAAGCCCACCGGTTTCTTCATGGGTCAAGTCGATGGCATGCCCGGTCGTCACCAGACTGGTCTCACCCACGGTGAAGACATCGTAATGGGACAGCACTTCCCGTTTCATCTCGCTCAGGAACTCCAGCAAGCGCGGCCCGTTAAAAACATGCTCGCTGGCGAACTGGTACCGGGCGTCCCTGGTGACCGACGCGTCCGGCAGGCCCGGCGTTTTGGAGATAAGATTGATGGCATCCATGCGAAAGCCGTCGATGCCTTTGTCCAGCCACCAGCGCATCATATCGTAGAGTTCCTGGCGTACCGTGGGGTTTTCCCAGTTGAGGTCGGGCTGCTTCTTAGAGAACAGGTGAAGGTAGTACTCGCCGGTTGCGGCATCATATTCCCAGGCCGACCCGCCGAAGATCGAGGCCCAGTTGTTTGGCTCGCGGTCGGCGCGGCCCTCGCGCCACAGGTAGTAGTCGCGGTAGGGATTGTCTTTGGATGTGCGCGACTCGATAAACCAGGGATGCTCGTCGGAGGTGTGGTTGATGACCAGATCCATGATCAGCTTGATGTCGCGCCGGTGCATCTCGGCCAGCAGTTCCTCCCAGTCGGCCAGCGTGCCGAATTCGTCCATAATGTCGTGGTAATCGCTGATATCGTAGCCGTTGTCATCGTTGGGCGACTTGTAGACCGGCGACAGCCAGACGACATCGACGCCCAGCAGCTTCAGGTAATCAAGCTTCTCGATAATTCCCCGCAGGTCGCCAATGCCGTCGCCGTTGCTGTCATTGAAACTGCGCGGATAGATTTGGTAAACGACACTTTCCTTCCACCAGGTTTTGCTCATTCTTCGTCATCCCTCCAAAGATGGTTCATTTGATAGACGTTTTTGTAGGACAAACTTATGAACTTTAAATAATTAATGGGGAATCTTTCGTATGCTGACTTGATGGTATGGGTGTCGGCACTCTTGCCCCCCTAACCCCCCAGTGGGGGGAATTCGTGGCTCCCCCCTTTGGGGGGCTGGGGGGGCGGCTTGGTTACCCGATTATTTATTTTACTTCAATAAGTTTGTCCTACAATGATATTCTTTCCCGGTGTCTCACACCTATGGATTTACCCTTAACACCAGCCCCTCGTTGGCACCAAGCACCAATTGAGCGAGATCGACCGCGCCATCGCTCAACATATGGGTCGCGACGGCAATCGTAGCCTCCGAAGCGACGTGGCTCAGATCCAGGGTGTGGGTCTCGGCCCCAAAGTTGAGCACCACCAGGAAGCTATCGTACCCGCTGTGGGTTCGACGGTAGGCAAACACATTGTCGGCCTGGGTATCCACTGAGGCATAAGCGCCGCCGTGCAGGGCAGGTTCGGCGCGACGGAGATGGGCTAAGGCACGGTAGAAGTTCAGCATCGAGGTCGGGTCCGTCTCCTGGTTGGCGACGTTGCGCTCGGTGTAGTCGGGGGCCAGGGGTAACCAGGGGGTAACTTCAGCGGAGGCAAAGCCGGCGTTCGGGCCGGCGTCCCACTGCATCGGTGTGCGTTCCGGGTCGCGACCGACGAGGTGCGCGATTTCCGGCTGATTAACGGCGGGTGGGTCTTGCACCCTATCCGGGGGAATCGGCACATTCTCCATGCCGATTTCTTCGCCGTAATAGGTGGTGGGCGTGCCGCGCAGGGTCAGCAGCAGCATATTGGCCACGCGAGCCTGATCAAACCCTATTCGGCTAGCCACCCGATGTTGGTCGTGGTTGCCCAAGACCCAGTTGGGCCAGCCTCCTTCCGGCAAAACGGCTTCGTAGGCTTCGACACCTTGACGGATAGAGCGGGCGTTCCACGGTCGCGGGCTAAATTCTTCGGTGACGATCAGTTGAAAGTTAAACGGCATATGGCATTCATCGTGGTTGTCGCCGTAATATTTGACCAACTCTGCATTGGGCACGTAGGTTTCACCGACCATCACCCGATCATCGTACTCATCCAGGACTGCCCGCATTTGGCGGATGATGTTGTGAACGCCGGGCAGGTTTTGGGTGTAGAGCGGCCAGAATTCAAGAAAGGGTAGCTGACCGTCCCAATTCGGGTTTTTGGGGTTATCGCGAAACTGTTCATCCTTCCACATAAAGCCAATAACATCAACCCGGAAGCCGTCAATGCCTTTATCCAGCCAGAAGCGCATAACGTCTTGCATGGCGAACTGTACTTCGATGTTGTGGTAATTGAGTTCCGGCTGCTGCGTGACAAACTGATGCAAATAGTACTGCCCGGTGCCGGCATCGAAAGTCCAGGCCGGGCCGCCAAACAAACTCTTCCAGTTATTGGGCGGGCCGCCATCCGGGGCGGGGTCGCGCCAGATGTACCAGTCGCGCTTGGGGTTAGCGCGGCTGCTGCGGCTTTCGACAAACCAGGGATGCTCATCGGAGGTGTGGTTGGGCACCAGATCAAGGAGGAGCTTGAGACCGCGCCGGTGCGTTTCGGCCAGCAACCGGTCGAAATCCTCTAGCGTGCCGAAGAGCGGATGGATGTCGCAGTAATCGGCTACATCGTAGCCAAAATCGTGCATGGGCGAGGGGTAGATGGGCGACAGCCAGATGGCGTCGATACCCAGCTTTTGTAGGTAATCCAGCCGCTGAATGACGCCGGGCAAATCGCCGGTGCCGTCGCCGTTGCTGTCTTGAAAAGAACGGGGATAGATTTGGTAAATAATTCCTTTTTGCCACCAGGCATAGTTTTCGGTCATAGTAGGTTAACCTCTTTTTTCTAAAGATGATAGTCGGTAAGCACACCTACTCCGTCAAAAGACGAAGTGGTATAGTGCGTATTGCGTAGTGCGTAATGTAATCGTGCGAAAATGCTACGCACTACGTACTACGTACTACGGATTAGCGTGACTGTCACTTAATTTTTTCATAAGTCCTATTGATTGTTCTCCAGCTCACCAATGTAAATCTCAAAGGGATCGATGATTAACAGCGACGGATCTTCATAGCGCCTGTGCCGTGGTTTATTGGAAAAGAGGCGGTGAATGGTATCAACACCGAGGTCGAAACTTAGCGCGCACGTTTGGGCCGACATATTTAAGATGACCAGGCAGGTTTGCTCTTGGCTTTGACGCAGGAAGGCCAGGTAGTGGGTAGAAGTATGATGCAAGGGTTGGTAATCACCGGCGATCAAGGCCGGTGTTTTTCGGCGCAGGCGCAGTATACGGCGGTAAAAATGGAAGAGCGAGCTGGGGTCCTGCATCTGATCGGCGACGTTGACGCCCTGGGCATAGTTGGGATTGACCGGCAGCCAGGGGCGAACTTGGGGCGGACAGAAACCGGCGTTGGCGGTGTTGGCCCACTGCATCGGCGTGCGAGATTTGTCCCGACTGCGATCGTGGGCCAGGTGTAGTGCTTTTTCGGGATCGGTGCTGAGACTGTTGATAGCGATCTGGTGGGTCCACAGCGCAACATTGTCCCGAAAGCCGTTTAGTTGCATCAGTGGGCCATCGCGCATGCCAATTTCCTCGCCGTTGTAGAGAAAGGGGGTGCCGCGCAAGGTCAACATCAGGGCCAGATGGACCCGGGCCAGGGCAGCGTCGTGTTTACCGTCGCCGCAGCGATTGTGAAGCCGGGCCGTATCGTGATTGCCCAGGGTGTTGCAGGGCCACGCGCCGGGGGGCAAAACCGACAAACGCTCCTTCTGATTCGCGCGGATGGCCGGGGGCGTGAGAGGGGCCGTATTCATCAATGGGAAGTTAAAAACCATATGCAGTTCGTTGTTATCGTCGCCATAATAGCTAACGTCCTCGGTTTCGCCGACCAGCACCCGATCCGGATATTCATCGACAACGGCCCGCAGTTCTTGCAGCAGTTCGTGCAACTCCGGCTGATCCATCTGGTATTGCAACATACGGTTGTAGTTTTGACGCACGTAAACCAGCGTTTTACTGTCCGGCGGGTTGGGGTAAAACGCCAAGATGGCCTTAAACAGATCGTGTGGGGTGAGGTCGACGGTATGATTCGGCAGGGCCGGGTCTTCAAACACGCCGCCGATAGCATCGATGCGAAAACCGTCGACGCCCAGATCGAGCCAAAAACGGACGGCATCGAACATAGCCTGTTTGACCTCAGGATTGCGCCAGTTCAAATCGGGCTGCTCAGCGAAAAAGAGGTGGTAATAGTATTGCCCGGTCGCGGCATCGTACTCCCAGGCCGAGTCGCTGAAGATGGCGTGCCAATTGTTGGGCGGGCCGCCATCGGGGGCCGGGTCGTGCCAGACGTACCAGTCGCGCTTGGGGTTGTGGCGGCTGGAGCGGGACTCGATGAACCAGGGGTGCTGGTCGGAGGTGTGATTAAGCACCAAATCGAGAATGACGCGCAGGTCGCGCCGGTGGGCTTCTTTGAGAAACTGCTTAAAGTCGTCGAGCGTGCCGTATTCAGGAGCCACGCCGGTGTAATCGGCGATGTCGTAGCCGCAATCAAACTGGGGCGACGGATAATGGGGCGACAGCCAGATGGCATCGATACCCAAATCTTGCAGGTAGTCGAGGCGGTCGATGATACCTTTGAAATCGCCGATGCCGTCGCCGTTGCCGTCGGCGAAGCTGCGCGGGTAAATCTGGTAGAAAACGGCGGTTTGCCACCACTTTAAATCTTTTAATGCGTTCAAGTAGTCTCTCTCCTTAAAAGGCCTCTTTATTGGAAGGTCGAAGTTATCAAAACCGCATATGCCAGCCCCCGCCGGCGTCCAAAATCTGGCCGGTGAGCCAGCCTGCCTGGGCTGAGGCCAAAAAGACGATGACGTTGGCAATATCGTCGGGTTGGCCGATACGCTGTAAGGGTGTACGGCGGGCCAGTTCAGCACGCAGGTCAGGCGTGAGCCAGCCGGTATCGGTCGGACCGGGCGAAACGGCGTTGACCAGGATCTGTTTGGGGGCCAAAGCTTTGGCCAGGCCGCGGGTGAGGACCTCAACGGCTCCTTTGCTGGCGCTGTAAGCCAGCTCTGTAGGGGCACCCTCAACGACACCGGATGAAATATTGATAATTCGCCCACCGAGACGCTCGCCACGGCGGCGCGTAAATTCCTGGCAGGCCAAGGCCATAGCCCGTACGTTGACGGCATAGTGGCGATCAAAGGTTTCAGTATCAAGGGTTTCAATCTGGTCGTTGACGGAGTATGCGGCATTGTTTACTAAGATATCAACCGGGCCAAACGCTGCCTCAACCTCATCAAAGATGGTGGGGATGACCGCCGGTTGGGCCAAGTCGGCGGCGAAGGAGGCGGCTTGCCCCCCTTGGCGATGGATATTAGACACCACAGCCGCTGCCTTCGCATCGTTAGGAGAACCAAGGTAGGTAATGAAAACAGCAGTACCGACTGCGGCCAGAGCTTGGGCGGTAGCCGCTCCGATGCCCATGTTGGCTCCGGTTACCAAAGCAACTTTGTTACGAAGCTGCGGATCTATCATTTGTGCGCCTGTCGTCCGATGTTTAGGAAGGTTGGGTTGGCGTATAGATGGGAGTTCATCATCATTATTGAGCAACTGTTTTTCCGGTTTGTACCCAATAGCCCATTAAGTCCTGATCAAAAGATGGTGCACCAAAATCGTGGAGTATACGCAAGATTTGCCCACGATGGTCGGTGCCATGGTTGACAACATGGAGAAATACTTGCCATCCCATCACACGCTGCGGCGTGGATGCCACGGGCGCGTGCCAGGCAAATTCCTTGCGAAGGATTGCTTCGTCGATGTTGCGGACGAAGTCCAAAATATGAGCCTCAGTACTATCATATTTATGGCGGACTTCAGCCCGTGTTGCAAAATATTCAGGAGCCATGTGCTGTGGACGATCTTTACCTTCTAGTAATGAAAACCAACTTAAATCGTCGTCAACGAGATGCACCATATGGTTCCGTAATGAACCCATCGAATACGGTACGTCCTGCACAAATTGTTCTTCGCTAAGCTGCATAATACTAGCCCATATTTCCCGTAAGCGTTGGTAGTGATAATCGTATATCGTGTGGATTATTTCTACATCCAATATGAATGGACCTTTTCTCTGTATAGATTATGCGTTACGCAGTTCAAAAGGAGACAGTCACTTGCGTGTGATAAACCGACCTGTTTGGTCTAAACGAACGCTCATTTTCCGTAATAAGTGACTGTCACCTTGTTCATTACATCCAACTGCATAAGTTCCAAATATAACAGATGTTAGCGTTTATTCGGGTAAGATTCTGTTGAGAAATCCATCAAGTAGCACATCCTGTACTTCTCCAACTTGAATATGTCGGATGACGCCCTGCGGATCGACAAAGAGGGTTCGGGGCAAACCGGTCACTTGATATTCTTTCGTCACCTGACCATCTTCGTCATACAGAATCTCAAAATCGAGTCCCAGTTCATCGACAAAAGGCTCTACCAGGGTCGCGTCCTCTTCCATATTGATAGCCAAGATAACCAGATCGTCGGCCTGATATGTTTCAAAGGCCTGTTGAAAAGCAGGCATCTCTCGACGACAGGGCACGCACCAGGTGGCCCAAAAATTAATAACAACCGGTTTACCTCGAAATTGGGACAGGCTAACCGCTTCACCAGCGAGGTTGGTCAACGTAAAATCAGGTGCAACAGCATTAAGCACCGGGGCCTCTTCAGGCGGCTCGTACAAGATCTCAACGGTGGTATTCTTTTGGATGTCGGCCAGCCAGGCAGCCAGATTTTCCTGTTGTTCTGCCGGAGTTTCTACTCCGGCCATCACTACGTCCGTTATATATTTTTCCGTTCGGACGGTACGGGCGACGACCGTTTCCGTAAATTCATCTAATGTCAGCCCTTGAGCGCGCAGGGCATTCTCTAACATCTCTACTGAAACGTTTCGCTCTTCTACAAAAACGGTCAGAGTCTTTGCTACCTCATCCTCACTGGCGGAAATACCGGCATCACGCGCTTCCTGATCGATGAGCAAAGCGGTCGTTAAACGTTCTAATTTTTCCTCAGGGTCTTGGCGAAGCAACTCTTGACCCGTTGTCAGCCAATGGACCGCTCGATCAATCGCCAATTCGTGCTCGAGTTGGGATTGCGTAAATTCAGTATCATTGATTCGAGCTACAACCGGATCACGGAACTCGGGTTGACTGCCAGACTTCGTGGCGTCAGTCTGTCCCGTGCAAGCGGACAGACTGACGATAAAAATCATCAAAGCCGAAAGATAAATCACCTGCATCATTACTTTACGCATTCATAATTGTGCGTTGTGCCAAATGGCTATCAAAGACGCCGGATAGTATAAATTAGCCGTTGACCAGGCTATGAATTCGGTCTGGCGCGGCCAGCTTCTGGACCAAAATCGCTTTCCATAAGATTACTGTCTACGGTTTCGTGATAAACTGACGCACCAGCCTCTTCTAGTAAACTGATGGCCCGGCTTACCCAGTTCATCCTCGTATAGAGGATAATGGCGGAGCTACCAGGCGACATATCTGACTCAACATTGTTGATCATTTCTTTAGAGACGCCATAATCCGCCAGTTTCGCCGTTGTCCGGCCCGTAACTGAACCCGCTGCAGCCCCGACAATAGCCCCAATCGGTCCGGCAATGAGACCGACAAGACCACCGGTAATTGCGCCAAATATGGCCCCTTTCTTTTCATCAACATCACCAATATCGTCAACTTTAACCTTATTGTCTTGGGTTTTTACAATTACTGCCGCATCGATCAGCTCAAGTTGGCCTTCTTTTGCTAATTGGCGGGTTCTATTCAGCACATTATCGGCCTGCGTCTCATTTTGAAATGTAGCGATAATTAATTCTTCAGGCATTTTGATATCCTTTCTTCACCTTACAATTCGCTGACTGGTCAGTATATTTTTTCTGACCCACTTTTATAAGCTAAAACCACTGCGAACCTATCAAGCCCCTGCATCGAGTCAGCAGTTGGCTTACGGTGACTGGGCCTCGTATTGAGTCAGAGCCGTCAAATTCGTCTCCAACGCTAACAAGGCTTCCGAAGCAGTTACATCGCCTGACAAGATATCGTGAATGGCGTTGAAGTAAAGATACGATACTTCGGAGTAGGCTTCACCACTGACAGAGGAAGGTCGGGCTACCGCTTCGCCAAAGAAGACATCTTGTAAGGTGCTGTAGTAGGGATTGGCTTCGACCACTTCTTCATCTTCGTACAACTCAGGGATCGTCGGTGCATAGGCCGCTTCTATCGACCGCTGCTTCTGCACTTCCGGACTGGTCATGTACTTGACAAACTCGATCGCTGCCTGCTGATGGTCCGAGTAGTTGGAGACCGCCAACTGCCAGCCTCCCAACGTCGCCGCGTGTCCGCCGCCGCCGTCAGGTAGCAAGGCCACGTCGAACTGATCTTTGATCGGGCTGTCATCACTGTTGCCCAGGGCATAGGCATACGGCCAATTGCGCATAAACGCCGCATTACCCGCTTGCCATATCTCCCGTGAATCCTCTTCCAGATACTTCGTCACATCCGGCGGTGAGATAGTCCCTACCCAGCCAGCCGCACGTTCAAAGGCCGCAATACACTCCGGATTGTTGACATTGATCGTCCCATCCGCCTCGATGATCTGGCCGCCACCGTGCGAGGCTTGCCATTCCAGCGCATCACAGGTCAAGCCCTC
>JAGRBZ010000257.1 GCA_020433805.1 Anaerolineae bacterium | reverse complement strand
CCATCAGCCCTGTATCTTTGAGTTGGCGATTGAGTTGCCCAAAAGTGATGCCCGGTTGTACTCGCACGGCGCGGGCTTCGCGATCAATGTGAAGAACGTTGCGCAGGTATTTTGATGTGTCGATGATAACGGCTTCGCCCACCGTTTGGCCGGCCAGCGAAGAACCGCCGCCACGCGGCAAGACCGGCACGTTGTGGCCGGTACAAATTTCAACCGTGGCGATCATATCTTCGACAGTGCGGGGGATAACGACTCCAACGGGCATGATCTGATAGTTGCTGGCGTCTGTGGCGTAGAGGGTGCGCGAGACCGCGTCAAATCGAACTTCCGCCTCGGTGCGTTTCTGCAGTTCTTGGGTCAGTTCGTTTAGATTGGCAAAAATCGGTTTCATGCAGATCCCGAGGTCGATGGTTAGCCACAATCCCTCGAAATGTGATTAAATGGTCGAATGGGGGGTGAGGGATAAAGCGATTAGGGAAGTTACCCATGTATCTCTAATCTGCTTCGCTGCGCATTCCATAATTTTAGCTAAGAACTTGTGATAATTCGATCAATATCCTGGCATTATAACCTTCTTCTAAGAAGAGACCAAAAAAGCGACAGTAGGATGTTGTTTTAGCTGAGATAAATACACCCTTAGGCAGCTCCAAGAAAATAATCTCCCAAACATGGGGCAGCCAATAAAACGTAATGTGTAAAACGTAAGGATTTTGGCAAGAACCGTGCTTTACGTTTCACGTTTTACGTTTTAGCCGACTTGGATTGGGGTAATTTAAATCTTGGAGTTGCCTTAAGCGGATCATGCCTCCTTCGAAAATAGTGCGATAGCTGATGAGATACCACTCAACAAACTATCCAACGAGTCATCTATTCAACGAACATTCCCTTTCTCTCCATCAAACCGAGAGTAGATCCAAAGTAATCGCCAACATTTTGGAGACCTTGAAGACTTAATTTGGGCATACTCTTTGTCATCAAACAAATCCAACAGTGTTCCAAATAAACTCAAACATTACACAACATTTTTATACAAATAGTAGTGTTATACTTCTGTTTCTACTATGTTCTATGGTTTGAAAATGCCATGGCTAACCACAGAACGGGTATAACGAACTTTTTTTGAGGGGTATTAGGAGGATTTGAACTTGCTTTGTTTTACTACCCTGCCAGCAACGGAAAGGTGTTGACTTTGGTGGGTACGAAAATTTTAGGCATGTTCTTCCCCGGATCACCGTTCCCGATGAAAGCTACATGTGTAAAGCATCACCGACCCTGACCAGGTACACCAATTTATAGTCAAGGTAAGGGAAATATGTTTAACAAACAATCACACCGTAAATACATCGTTATTATTTTTACCCTGTTATCAACCTTTGCGCTGATTCGTAGTAATGCGGCAGCCCAAGATCCTTCGTCTGATCCCATTCAGCCGGATATTGTGGGCGGGCAACCGGCTGATCCGCACGAGTATCCCTGGCAGGCCCTGGTTCTTTTTGACGGCTATATGTGCGGCGGTTCGTTGATCGATGCTGAGTGGGTTTTAACCGCGGCTCATTGTGTTTACAACGGTTCCACCGTTTTCGATCCTTCCGTCTTTGATATTAGGCTGGGAGAACATTATATTTATAGCTCCGATGGCACCGAGCAGTCTAAGACGGTTGATCAGGTTATACCCCACCCCAGTTACGATGCTTATACCAGCGACTATGATGTGGCGCTGCTGCATCTCAGTTCGCCGGCTGTACTCAATAGCTCGGTGGCGACTATCGCTTTAAATAGTGCATCTGATGTAGAGGGCGAACTCTCTACCGTGACCGGTTGGGGAACCACCTCATACGGTGGCTCCATATCGGATGCTTTAATGGAAGTGCAGGTACCGATTGTCTCTAACGCCACCTGTGCGGCATCCTACGGCAGCAGCATTACCAACAGCATGTTGTGTGCCGGTTACGCCGCGGGCGGTAAAGATTCCTGCCAGGGCGACAGCGGCGGCCCCCTGATTATCTCCGATGGCAGCGGCGGCTTCAAACAGGCCGGTGTGGTGAGTTGGGGGTTTGGCTGCGCGGAGCCGGACTATTACGGCGTCTATGCCCGGATTTCGACGGTCAAAAGCTGGATTGACTCGTATGCAAGCAACAACGCAACGCCCACGCCCACTGCCGTGCCGGGTTCGCCGGAGATCACAGTCAATCCCACCACAGTTGATGTCACCTTACAAGTCAGACAAACAACCACTCGTTCGCTGACCATCGACAATGAAGGCGACGAAACCTTGTCGTTCAACGTGTCGATTGCCGGGGCAGAGGTTACGGCCGCCGGTATGGCGATCCAACAAAATGACTGGCGACCGGTCTCTTTTCCTGCCGATAAAATAGATCCGGCTTTGCAACAAGACGCCAGGTTAAAAACGGCCGAGCCAACTGAGTTTTTAGTGTACCTGACCGAACAGGCAGATCTAAGCGCAGCTTACCGTATTGCCGATTGGGCTGAACGAGGCCAATATGTGTACAATACCTTGTTTGAAACTGCCCAACGCACCCAACCCGAAGTTATCACCTTTTTGGGTGCAGAGTCGGTGCAGCGTACGTTTTACATTGTGAATGCCGTCGCCGCCACCGGGAACTGGGACACAATCGTCGACCTGTCAAATCGGGCCGACGTGATTTACATCGAAGCGATGGATAGTTTCAGTATCCCCGATCCGCTGCCCGCCGATGAGATTGGCCTTAATGCGGCTCAATGGGGTATCGGTAAAATAGGGGCCGACCAGGTCTGGAATGAATGGAATATTCGGGGTGACGGTATCGTTGTTGCCAGCATCGATACCGGCGTTTACAGCAGTCACCCGGCTTTGATCGACCAATATCGCGGCACGACCACCGGAAGCCACGATTATAACTGGTATGACCCCACCGGCACCTACCCGACAGCACCGGGTGATAACAATGGCCACGGCACGCATACCGTTGGAACGATGGTCGGTGTAGATGGAACTAACCAAACCGGGGTAGCCCCTGCTGCAAAATGGATTGCGGCTAAAGGGTGCAGCAGCAGCAGTTGCAGCAAACGCACCTACTGGCCGCGGCCGAATGGGTGTTGGCCCCTTATCCGGTTGGCGGCTTACCCATTAATGGTAATGCCAACCAGCGGCCTCACGTGGTCAACAACTCCTGGGGTGGTGGCGGCGGTAATCTGTGGTATCAAGCTGCGGTTCTGGCCTGGCGGGCGGCAGACATCTTTCCGGCCTTTTCCGCGGGCAACTCCGGCCCAAATGCAGGTACCGTCGGTTCGCCGGGAGATTACGCCAATAGCTTTGCCAGCGGCGCAACCGACAGTGGCGACAATATTGCCTATTTTAGTAGCCGAGGGCCGTCACTGTTAACCAGCGAAACCAAACCGGATATCAGTGCTCCGGGCTATAACATCTACTCTGCTTGGAATAACGGCTCATATGCTACTATTAGTGGCACTTCGATGGCCAGTCCTCACACTGCTGGCTGCGTAGCCCTGGTCAAGGCTGCCAACCCTGGTTTAACCATCGGCCAGATTGAGGATGTACTGATCAACACTTCGGTAGATTTAGGCAATACCGGCCCCGATGACACTTTTGGTCATGGCCGACTCAACTGTTACGCTGCTGTGGACGCTGTCCGGAGTGATGGCTGGCTAACGGCCAGCCCTGTCAATGGTCAGGTGATCGCTGGTGGGAACGCTACCGTTGAACTTACTTTTGATGCGGGCAATCTGTCTAACGGAAGCTATTCCGCCAACCTGACGATTACCAGCAACGATCCCGACGAAAGTGCATTGACGATCCCTGTTTCTCTCGTTGTGGGCGACACAACCCCGACACCTACATCAACTCCAACAGCTACTGCGCTCCCAACTATTACTCCGACGCCCACAAGTACCGCCACGTCGCTCCCTACAGCTACCCCGAAGCCAACCAGCACGGCCACGCCTACGCCCACGCTTACCGCTCCGCCTCAAATTACTGCGGTTAATAGAGACGGCAACAGCATAGAAATTATCGGTAGCAATTTTATCAACCCGGTTCGCGCCTCACTGGGGACGTATTCTTTGTCTCAGGTAACCTTTGTTAACAGTGGCAAATTCCAGGCGATAGCGCCATCCAATTTGCCGTCGGGTACCTACACGCTCATTGTCACCAACCCGGATGGACAAACAGCGACTTACCCGGCTGCGTTTGCTGTCGGCTCATCTTCGCTCGATTTGCAGGTGATTGCTCCGGAGCGAGGCCGCAACGACCTGCCATCTCTGTTGTACGCTTTTGGGTTGAATTTCAGCAAAGACACAAGGGTTAAATTAGGGGCTACGTCCCTAACCACACAGTATGTTAACCAAAACTTCTTATGGGCCATTGTGCCGGCTGGTCAAACTCCCGGCTCGTATAATGTCTCGGTGATAGATAATGGGTTAACCGACACCCTCGTCAATGCCTACACCGTTTTTAGCGCCACTGACGACGATCTGTTGAGCCACAGCACTTTGCTCTGGACGGATCCCGGTAGTCTGCGGGCCGGTAGTGAAGTTGACGTTGGACTGGTGGTCTATCATCAAGGCGGTACACAAACCCTGACCGATGTTGCAGTTCGCTTTGAGGTCGATACCCCGACCGGCGAAACGTTGACCCTGGGTAAGGGTACTGCCGACCTGCCCCCCAACCGCTACGGTACCACATCCTCAGTCAGTTGGGTTCCGGCGGCTACCGGTAACTACGTTCTGCGAGCCGTCATTGATCCGAATAACACCGTGGCTGAAAATGACGAAACCAACAACATCATTGAACGAACCATCTCTGTTCTCCCTGCCGTGGCCGATAGAACTCCGCCGCAAATAAAAAGTTTTACCGCTACGCTGCCTGCTAACTCAACTCTTGCTACGCTGTCCGTAACCGCCACCGATAGTGGCACGGGTGTGAACGCGGTGCTGTTCATCGAATATGAATTCAGCCCCTCGGCCCGGCAATGGATCGCGGTTCGGCAATCTGAATGGCTGGATTATCAGACAGCGTCGTATAATTGGGAAGTGTCATCCACGCCTGGGATGAAATATTTTCAGGTCTGGGCCGCGGATGTCGCCGGTAACATCTCCCAATTGCCGGGACAGGCTGTTCTCAATTACGTGACCCCAACCGATAGCCTGTTCCAGGGCCAAATTCGGCTGTATCGCTATCATTTGGCCGCCGGTGAACGGATTACTGTACGCACTACCCCCACCAGCGGCGATCCGGATATTTACTTGTGGGACTCCAATTCAGCCAGCCCCAAGGCAAGCAGCTACAATACCGGCACCAATATTGACGAAATCAACTATACTGCGGCGCAGGATGTGACCGTACAAATTATCATCCATGGCTATGCCAACGCCCAATTTGCCCAATCTATTGAGGTAACATGGGCTGGGGCCACTAGTCTGGCATTTTCCGAACCGAATGATGTGGTGATTACGAGTAAAACGCCGCTAGATGATGCTATCGTGCCTGCGGAAAACGAACCTAGCGACAAACAGGGCCTACCCAGCGTGCCTGTTGCCACGAGTACATCAGCCATTTACCTGCCGGTAACCCTCAAATAGTTGATCGGCAGCATTTCAAAGTAACATCGATATAAGCACTACAAAACAGCCCCATCGGTAACCCGTGGGGCTGTGTCATTTTTGATGCCTTATATCTGGATGTCACTGCACAATAGAGAGTCGAGAGTTAAGTGACATTCATATCTCCGTGAACGGGTTTGCGCCGCTGTTGTGGTTGACGTATAGTAATACTTAAGAAACAGTTCACTTTCCTATCGCCATTACTATATTTCATGTTCAACGTTGTTTTAATCGAGCCTCAAATCCCCCCAAATACGGGCAACATCGCCCGGTTGTGCGCGGCAACAGATATGGATCTGATCATTGTGGGTGAGCCGGGCTTTTCACTGAGCGACCGTTACTTGCGTCGG
Organism: Anaerolineae bacterium; assembly: GCA_020433805.1. Classification (GTDB taxonomy): domain Bacteria; phylum Chloroflexota; class Anaerolineae; order 4572-78; family J111; genus JAGRBY01. Next base: position 6,057 of record JAGRBZ010000257.1, on the reverse strand, counting down.
GCCGGACTGGATTACTGGGAATTTGCTCGCATCAAACACCTGCCTGATGTCGATGCCTATTTTGACCAACTCGATTTTGCCCACACCTATCTGCTGACCACCAAAGTCAAGCGGCCTTACACCCAGATACAACCCCAACCCGGCGACAGCTTTCTCTTTGGTAAAGAAACCGCCGGTCTGCCCGAGTGGTTGCTCAAAGCCAATCCCGACTCCTGCGCCACGATTCCCATGAAAAATCCCAAAGTTCGCAGCCTTAATTTAGCCACGAGCGTTGGGATTGTTATGTATCATATGCTATCGGTTTTTGATTTTGGCTAAATTAGTTCCGAATAACAATCGGTAGATATGTTCGTAGCGGCCCCTCACCGATACTGACTTCATCGATATAGATATTCGCTGGCCCCCCGGAGTAGTTAAATCGAGCACCGACTTGGCCGGAATAATCTTCACCCAATTCTGACCCTAATGAAGCGTAAGTCCACTCAGATGTCGAACTTAAAGTCTTTGATTTTATTGCGCCTGAACCGACCAAAAACTCAACCGTAAACGAACTATCGCTTTTGTACCAAAATGAGAGCAGCGGTCGATCCATACCGGAAATGCTATTGGACTGCGAGACAGAGGTACTGTTGGAGATCAGCAGGCTACGTTGACCGGTATGATAATCTGCCACCGAGGCAGAGGCCGAACCGCCGGACGTCCAGCCACTTAGATCGGTTTCGAAATCGTTGTTGGTGATGCCCTGTCCTGCTCCGGTTGGTCGTAGCATCAGATCAAGTTCGGCGATGTCGCCAGCGGGTACGTTGACTGTAGTTGCCGGAGGTGCAACCAGACCGTTAAAATTGCTAGCTACAATATCGAAATTGCCGCCGCCCCCGGTAGCCAGCGCGTATCTGTTGTCTGCGTCGCTGGTCGTTGTCGTCGATGTGCCGTCAATCGCAACCGTAACCCCGCTTAATCCTAGACCGGCATGGTTTATCACCTGTCCGATAACCGCATTACCGATGGTTACGCTTTTTTCCTGCCATACGCCGGGCATTGCCGCGGTTGCGGCATCGCCCGTGCCGCGCTGTTGCCAGGGTCGAACCCGGAACGTATAGATTTTACCGGCTGCGGCATTTAAGGAGTAACTGGTATCATCGCCATTACCATCGTCATGCTCTTGAATCGTCTGCCACGTACTGGAAAGATTATCTTTAACCTGAACATCGTACCCCCACAAACTCCAAAAACTGGTGTCGGGGATGGATACGCTCCAACTGACGTTGACCGAACCGGGGCTGGCTTTGGTTGGTAAATTGAGGGTTGCCACCGGAGCCAGCTCAAATTTGAAGTTGTCGATGTAGCCCGTATTTAAGTAAGCGGCACCAACATCCGGTTCTGTATTTTCAACCTGAATAAAAACCGTAGCTTGATTGCCGGATGCCGTATAGGCCAACGCCGGACTGAGCCAGGCATTATCAGTGCCATCCCAATCTGTCCACATAATATTGCCGCTGTTAGGATCGGTGCCGCCGGTGGGGTCGACGCCGATGCGTTTGAAGATTTTGGTGTGGTTGATCTCAGGCCCGGAACCTTTATAGAAGGTCACAACTTTACCCCCGGCCGCATAATCTTGTCCGCTGGTGGTGCTAACGGTTTGGTAAAGGACAAAATCAAAAGCCCGGCGTGAAGCAAACGATTGAGCGTAACTGCCTTCTAATTTATAGTTGAGATAGGGCACGCCGTACGTCGCACTTAAAAATTTTCCAAAGGTGTCGCTGTCCATAAAATGGAGACCATCTTCATCGAACACTTCGACACTCCATCCCTGCCCGACCTTTTCGGGATAACCCCGCCAGTCTTCGCCGTTATAGCTTTGAAAGGTTTCGAAACGCCCGTTGGTGAGTAAATTGGCGGCCACGGCCATCGCTGGTATAAGGCATCCGGCTAAAACTATTCCTACAATAATGAATAGATGCTTTCGCTGTATTATCATGTATATCCCCAAGATTCTAACTTTCATGTAGTATAACCGAGAAATGAGCAGGATGCACGGGGGATATTGGTACCATGATCTGTTTTTTAATATTGGATGGATTGCAAAAATAGAGGAAATACGAGGTTCTTTTGTTATTGAGAGGGTTTGCCCTATGTGGAACGTAGAACGTGGAACGTAATGCGTCACGTCCCACGTTCTACGTTCCACGGGGAGTCTACATCACCATAATCGGCTGATCGGCGGGCATCGCGACCAGATCATATTCCATCGCCCCGGTCACTAAAACAGGCACCATCTCGCCGACGGGCAGTTCTTTTTCAACAACCACATAACCGTCGATTTCCGGGGCATCGCGGTAGCTGCGGGCGATACTCAAGCCGTCGCCGGTACCGTCAACCAACACATCGAGCCGCTGGCCGACCATCTGCTGATTGCGCTCCAACGAAATCGGCTGCTGGAAGGCCATTAGGCGCTCCCAGCGTTCTTGTTGGATTTCCGGATCGACCTGGTCGGGCAAATCAAAGGCCGGAGTGTCCGGCTCCGGCGAGAAGGTAAAAGCACCGACCCGATCAAACTTAACGACTTCCATAAAATCGAGCAAGCCCTGAAACTCGGTTTCGGTTTCGCCCGGATAACCGACGATGAACGTAGTGCGTAATACAGCACCGGGCATCGAATTGCGATAATGCTCAATCCAGCGCAGGAGTTTATCGACATTATGGGGCCGACGCATCCGCTTAAGCGTTTCGGGATGGCCATGTTGCAGCGGCATATCGATATAGGGAATGATCTGCGGATGCGCAGCCATCACATCGACCAGTTTATCGCTGGCGTGGCCGGGATACGCATACATCAAGCGCCACCAGTTGATGCCGGGTGCAGCCTCGACACACTGTTCGAGCAACGTCGGCAGACCATCCAATTCGCGCCAGTCGCGTCCGTAGGCGGTGGTGTCCTGGGCGATAAGGATAATTTCTTTGACACCGGCCGCTTCCAAACGTTGTGCTTCGGCCAGAATATGCTCGCGAGGGCGGCTGCGATTAAGCCCTTTAAAGCTGGGAATTGTGCAAAACGCACACGGTGCCGAGCAGCCATCGCTGATTTTGAGATAGGCACTGGCCCGGCCTACTTCAACCTGCTGCCGATCGAGCGCCACCGTTTCGATGGGCGTATCGCCGGTTTCCGGCAGGTGATACAGCGGCCCCGGCCGTTTATGCGCCCGCAGCTTTTGAATAAACGGCACGATGTCCGTCCAGGCCCGCGTGCCGATTAAGCCATCGAGACCTCTAACCTGGCGTGTGACCTCGCTGCCGAAGCGTTGGGCCATACAGCCGGCGGCGATCAAAAGTTGATGCTTTCTTTTTACCGCCGCCAACTCGCGCAGCGCACCAATCGATTCGTCTTTAGCCGCCTGCAAAAAACCGCAGGTATTCACAATCAAAACATCGGCCTGGCGCGGATTGTCGGTGCCGTTGTAATCGGCCTGAAGCAGCATCTCGCTGATGCCTTCGCTGTCAAACGTATTTTTAGGACAGCCCAGGGTTAGCAGGTAGAAGGTGGGTTCTTTTCGTCTTTTCTTTGCCATAGTCTTTCCACAAATGAAAACCGAGCTTGCGCCCGGTTATAGTTAATAAGGATAACATACCATAAAGCGGATGGTTGTGCCAATAACGTCTTTTGATTCTGGTTAAATACTGGTCATCTTATATAGTGTGGTGGCTAGCTTGAAGTCCGTCTACCTTCCCAGGTCTGAAACTGGCTGGGTAACCGGTGTGTCCGCAACGTAGTTAGGTTAACATGGTATGTAGGGGGATTTTCGTTAGTGTAGTCTGAGGCTACAAGGAGAAAAATCATGAATACAAAATATGACGATATTTATAAAACCCATCGCGACGCGCGAAGGGAACACACTGTCTGGTTAGACGAGATCGAGCGGCTACGTGCCCGAAACAGCCAATCATTGGCCTTGCTTGAATTAATTATAACCCATATTCGGCGGTATGATGCCGGACTCCAAGCCTATGCTTCCGATATAAGCGCCTATGAAATCGAAGTGCAACTGGATGAAGAGTTGATTGCGCAACAACAGACGCTGGGAGTCATGACCCAAGAGGAACATCTAACCACATTTGTAGAGGGCGTTGAGCAGGTTGTTACCTTCACCAAAGAGTATACGCCGCAGCAAGAATATCTTGCCATACTGCGCCGTCAGTTCGAAGAGGAACTGGACGAGTTACACGAAGATGCCCGGCGTTATGAAAAACTTAGCGCCGAGTATACCGAAAAAGTGCGGCCCCTTTTGGCAGCGGTGCGCGAGCTTGTTTGATCGGTTCCACCAGAGCTAATAACTGCTTAGGTTAAGAATGAGTAAGTTCCTCAATTACCGTAGTGCGTAGTGCGTATTTCGTATTATTTTTTGCCTGGTGCGTTATCCACTACGCATTACGCATTAGGTCAAAATTTCAAAAGGGGGAAGTAAATTGATTTTATTGCCATTGTTTCAGGAGAAATCAATGTCTATTCCTGTTCTTCCCGGTATCACCGCCAAAACAATCACAACCGAGCGAATAACCACACGCGTTCTGTTTTTCGGTTCCGAAGACGGTAATCCGGTACTTTTTTTACACGGAAATTTGGCAGCGGCCACGTGGTGGGAAGAGGTATTGCTCACCCTCCCGGCCGGCTTTCGGGGAATTGCCCCTGACCAGCGCGGTTTTGGCCTGTCTGATCCACACAAAAAAATCGATGCGACCCGCGGCCTAAGAGACTGGGCCGATGACGCGGTGGCGCTGCTCGATTATCTGAACCTGGAGAAAGCGCATATAGTCGGCTCATCAGCCGGTGGCTCGGCTGTGTGGCAAATGATGCTCGATTATCCCGAGCGCTTCTTGAGCGCAACCGTGGTCGATCCAGGCTCGCCTTACGGCTTTGGTGGCACCAGAGATACCGCAGGAACGCCATGCTATGACGACTTTGCCGGTTCGGGCGGCGGTTTAGTTAACCCTCAGTTTGTGCAACAGATGTGCGATGGCGTTCGAACGTTGGATAATCCCTTTTCCCCCCGAACCGTAATGCGCACCTTACTGTTCAAATTCCCCTTCATCCCCGAACGGGAAGAAGCTTTACTGACGGCGATGCTATCCATACACCTCGGCCAGCAAGATTACCCCGGCGACTCTGAATCATCACCAAACTGGCCTTATGTAGCGCCGGGTAAATGGGGCTTGGTTAATGCGCTTTCGCCAAAATTCGCTCCTGATGTTGCTGCATTGTATGCACTTCAACCCAAAATCGATCTACTGTGGATCCACGGAAGTGACGACATCTTGGTTTCGAACCACGCCGCCCCTGATCCGGCCACCGTGGGCCAGGCCGGGCTGCTCCCCAACTGGCCGGGCGCAGAGATTTATCCACCCCAACCGATGATCGATCAAACGCGAGCCGTCTTAGAAAACTATGCGGCAGCAGGCGGTCGTTATCACGAGGTTGTGATCCAGGATACAGGGCATATGCCTCACATTGAAAAGCCGTCTCAGTTCAATGCCGTTTTTCACCAGCATATCGAATCCGTTATGGAACGGGCCATTTTGTAGCACAAGTATAAACAAAAACCGGGCGCAAGCCCGGTTTTTGTTTAGAGTGATAACATCCCATAGATGTATGGTGGTGCTAATTTTATTGATCCGCTCCTACTTCCACCGTGACTCTGGCTCAAAGATATTCAAAACATAGTCTGAATGGATACACCAATTATCCTTACCAAATCGAATAGTCAACCAACCCTCTGCCCCTGAACCCACATAAGTGCCTGTATAAACAGCTCTTTCCTCTTCATCACAAAACTTAACGACAGATTGACCAACGACAAGCCGAGACAAATTGACCTTATGCTTATTGAAATTTTCTTGAGACATTTCTATCACTAAACCCCCTATCAAATATCGTAGTTAACCGTGGTACTGGGGTATTCAATCTCCAGTCTCCAATTACCAATTACCAATTACAAAATTACTTCGCACTTACCCAAAAAGGCTCCTGAACACCAACCCGAGCAGCAATATTCTGCAAATGAACAA
>JAGRBZ010000256.1 GCA_020433805.1 Anaerolineae bacterium | reverse complement strand
TATGGGGTAGGGCAACAAGATTTACGAACGATGCGCGTCTTTCTCAATAATCATCATTTTGAGTTAGTCGCTACGCAAGAATTGGAACGGCTGCGCCCGGCGCAGGAAAGCTATCTCTTTTTTCAACTACCGGTGGCTACCGACTGGATGGAACCCCCGCTTGATTATCAAACCCGGATGGCGCTTTTGGAGGAGGCTCACCAAATGGCTGAGCCGGATAAAGCGGTGCGGCAGCGGTGGATGTATTTTGTCGCACGTCCAACACAAAAAACAGAGGCCTCCTGAAAAGAAGGCCTCTGAGGGTAGATGATGGGTCAATCGGCGTTATACCCTGTTTGGAGCCGTAAACCGGGCGGTTTAACCAGCGCTCTTGCAAAGTATACCGGCATAGCTTAAGAGTTATTTACTAAATGTATACTCCGACACACCAGACTGAAGCTCTCTCCAATACCTCACAATTGAGGCTCTCTAGACCCTTCACAGCCTAAAATTGGACCTCCGGCGAAGACCTCTCTAAAATCGTTCGCCAAAAATTCAGTCTCGCTGCCGAACACGACATTCTCTTTTGGAAGCTCAACAAGCTGCAGCATTTCTCAGCGACCGGCAAATCATCAACTACAAAGAGGATCAAACTCTTCCGACAGCCTTTACGGCCAATCGCCTATGCTTCAACAAGTACCGCTACAAAGAACAGTTCTAACTCCTCACGCGCCTAACGTCTTTGTTGGCCACGTCATCTATAATATGTATTATAGCAAAAAGTTTTATAATGTAAACCCGTCAAGTCGCTAGTATTGAGCCTGGACAGTTGACCAGCATTTATCAAAGATGAGATGATTTAATTTGCTTCGCTTCAACAGCCGTATAAGATACCTGTATAATAATACTACGACGAGATTTTGACATAAGCCTGGGAAAGAAACCAGGGTTTTCAGTCAATTCGATCAATTTTGCGCCAAAAACGGCTCACGCAAGCGCATATTTTCAGTTCTGAAGTTAAAACCCTGGTTTCTCAGACCGAAGTTTCGTTGTATTATTAGCCTTGAATTTTAACAAAGAAACAAAGACTAGATGTTTTCAAAACATACCCATCATCCAAACTATATCACGCTCTACATGATGTTAAGAATTCTACGCTACGTGATCGATATATACAAACATTCGTTTGTCGATGAACCCTGACTATTTTCTTACCATAAAATTAATGATAAACTATTAAAGTCCGGCGGCTTTCTGGTATAATGAGAAGACATAACATGCTTAATGGTCAACTCACAGCGTCGAAGAGCGAGGCATTCCATGCAACAAACAAAACCTACCCCTCCCCCAACCAAAAGCCCATTGGATCACTTGTTGGAGCAACCCCTTCTGGCAGTCATCTTGTTGATGGTTTTTGCCATCTTACTTTTGGTGGTTTGTGCCTTGGCCTATCTCTTAATGGGGGGCAGCTCGGTCGGCGCTGTCTTGCCGACGCCCACCCGTAATGTTGGCTTTGCCACGCCCACTTCCCAGAGTGGATCGGTCACCCCTCCCGTCTCCGGTTCGGCCTCTATCGCGCTGCTGCCGGTACAGGGTAGCTCGGGTACGTTAATTACTATCACCGGCCGCGGTTGGTCGCCGGGTGATACAGTCAAGGTTCAAGTCGATGACCCGACCGAAACGCAAGGTCTGGTGCCGCTGGTTACTAATGCGCCGGTCGCCGATAACGGCACCTTCATCGCCTCGTTTTTGCTGCCGGTCAATACCGGCTGGGCCAACCTGACCACGGTACAAATCACCGCCGAGTCGACTACGACTGCTACGCGCACTTCGGCTGAGTTTAGTATCGTCGATTCCGGCGGGCCGACGCCCACTGTTACGCCTACCCCCGCCCCCCCTTCACCAGGCGATAACGATGATGATGCCATTGTTGTTACTCCCACAACTATCATTATCCCTTCTATTGGCGATTGGCAGGCCGAGTATTATAGTAATACGACCCTCACCGGTGCGCCGACGGTAGTTCGTAATGAGGCCGGAGTCGATTTTACCTGGGGCAGCGATGGTCCCTCCCCTGACCTACCGGCTGCCGGCTTTTCGGCTCGTTGGTTGCGAACCTACGAGTTGGAGGCCGGCCTATACATTTTCAACCTGCGAGCCGATGACGGCGTTCGGTTGTGGATTAACGACGATTTGATTATCGATGAATGGTTTGCCAGCCCCCCTCGCCAAATTAGCGCCGATTATTTTATCCGGTTCAACGGCATCCACGAGGTGCGGATTGAGTATGCTAATTACACCCCCACCGGCACAATTCGCTTCTGGCTGGAAAAAGTGAGCGGAGTACCGCCTCCAATTCCCGGCCCGCCGTACAACAGTTGGCGTGGAGCCTATTGGCCTAACGTAAACCTGTTCGGCGAGCCACTTCTGGTACGCAACGATCCCAGCGTCAATTTCAATTGGGGCAGCGGTGCCCCCGCACCAGGGCTGCCCAATAATAACTTTTCAGCCCGTTGGGATCGGATTATCGATTTTGCGCCGGACAGCTATCGTTTTACATTGGTTGTTGATGATGGGGCGCGGTTGTGGATTGATGATGCATTAATTATCGATGAGTGGCGTGATGGAAACCAACGCGAGGTCTCGCGCGATTACGCCCTAAGCGGCGGGCCACACACGATTCGCGTGGAGTATTATGATCGCACCGGCGACGCCATGATCGAATTTCGCTGGAGCAAAAGTCCGTCTACAACGCCGACGGCAACGGCAACAACAACAGCAACGACATCGCCGTCTTTTCCGGATTGGAAGGGAGACTATTGGTCAAACGCCGATTTAATAGGTGATGTGGCCTTAACCCGCAACGATCCGGTTATCAACTTCAACTGGGGCTTTAGCTCGCCCGATTCAGCCTTACCTGCTGATAATTTCTCGACGCGCTGGAGTCGGACGGTCAATTTCTCGCCCGGTCTCTATCGTTTCACTGCCGAGTTTGACGACGGACTCCGTTTTTACGTAGACGGCAGTTTGGTCTTAAACGAGTGGTCCGACGCCACCAGCTTGCGCAATCGTACTATCGATCTCAGCCTCAACGGGTCGCGGCAGTTGGTGGTTGAATATTACGAGCGCACCGGTAGCGCCCAGGTTCGCTTTAATTGGGAGTTGATTCCGCCTACCGCAACCGCCACTAACACCGCTACGCCAACCGGCACGATAACCGGCACTCCTACGGGTACACCCACTACAACAGCGACCAGCATCGCCCCATCGACCCCCACCGGTACCACCACCGCTACGCCGACCTTAACCGTAACCCATACACCGACAAGTACAGCTACCCATACGCCCACAGCCACCTTGGTCGCCACCAGCACGGTTACTGTGACGGTAACCATCACGCCATAGGGTAGAAGACCTTCTATCTCCTTTGTCTTAAGCTGTCAATCGCTTTATTTCTTGGGGTAAATAAGGGGTTAGTCATGGGTTATCTCGGTTGCAGTTCACCGTTTAGATGAGGCCAGCGTGTCCCAATATGATGGTGAAACTCTACGTGGGCCGTCTTTAGGTCAGCTAGAGCAGCCGGAGCCTCATCCGGGCTGTTTCGGCGGCCTCGTATCTCCAACCGGTAGGCGGCATCCTGAATGCGTTCGGCGCTCATCATGGCGGCGGCTCCTTTTAGGGTGTGGGCCACTTGGCTAAGCCGATCCATATCTCCTGCCGAAATCGCTGTAGCTATCTCCGGTATTTGGCTCTCCATCTGCTGCAGGAACTTGACGATTAACTCTTCAAGCAAGACATCGTCACCGCCTAGCTCATCCAAAAGAACTGTATGATTAAACACAATAGAGTTATTTTCGTTCGGCTCTGGCTCACCTATCTTTTTACGAGAGTCGGACACAGCGGGGGAGATGCGTTTCAGAGAGGAGGCTTTGGCATCACCGGCTGGTTTAGGGTTTAACCCATTGTCGCTCTTTAAGCTTGAAGTCGAGAGATGACGCTCGATGAGAACGGTTATATCCTTAGCCCGTATAGGTTTGCTAAGATGATCGATCATTCCGGCCTCCAAAAAATGCTCCCGGTCGCCTTTCATGGCATACGCCGTTAGGGCGATAATAGGAATATGCTGCCAGCGTGGGTCTTGTCGAATGAGCTGGGTCGCTTGGATCCCGTCCATGACCGGCATCTGGACATCCATCAAGATAAGGTCGAAAGCGCTGTTTTGCTCTAATCGCTCCAAGGCTTTGCGACCATTTTCAGCTATGGTTACCCGATGGCCGGCGCGGCGGAGGATGCCGACGGCCACCCGGCGGTTTATCTCGTTATCTTCCGTCAACAGGATATTAATGCTGGAAGTTGTTGTGAGAGCTTCAACCGGGGGTGAGAGTGTTGTGACAAAAGTGGGTTGAGCCTCACGTTTGCCGAGTACCGTTAGGATAGAGGTGAGCAGATCCGACTGTTTGACCGGCTTGGTCAAATAATCCGACCAACTGGACTCAGTTGTCGGGTTTATCTGGTGTAGGTCGGTTACGCAGGTAAGGATGATAACCGGCAATGCTTTTAAAGCAGGTTCCTGCCGGATATGGTGCAATACTTTTAAGCCATCCATCGGCTCCATTAATATATCTAACAACAGCAGATCAAACGGCCGGCCAGAGTTCTGAGCATAACGAAGCAACTTTAAGCCTTGGGGACCACTGGAAGCTTCGGCGGTCAGACAGCCAAACGTTTGCAGTGTTTTCTGCAAAATACGACGGCTGGCAGCATTATCGTCGATGATCATCACGCGTACGCCTTGCAGCGCCGAAATATCGGCTATTATAGGCTGTTGTAGCTCATAATTGGGTTGCTTAAAAAAAGGTGCTGTAAAGAAGAACGTGCTACCTTGCCCCTCCTGACTTTCAACCCATATATCGCCGCCCATCATCTGCACTAACTGCTTTGAGATGGTCAAGCCAAGTCCGGTTCCGCCAAAGCGTCGGGTGATGCTGGTGTCGGCCTGCGAAAAACTGTCGAAGATTTGTGCTTGCTTGTCTAACGAAACGCCGATACCGGTGTCTGTCACGGCACAAAGCAGTGTTACGGTTTTGTCATCCTCATCTTGCTTCTGAACCGTAACCACGATTTCGCCCTGCTCAGTAAATTTAATGGCATTACCAATGAGATTGACTAAAACCTGGCGAATACGAAACGGATCGCCTATGAGACCAATCGGCACATCGGGATCAATATTGAGTAAAAGCTCTAACTGCTTTTTAAAGGCGCGGGTCACCAGCATGTCGACCGTTTTTTCTACCGTTTCCCACATATTGAAAGATACTGATTCCAATTCCAGATGGCCGGCCTCAATTTTAGAGAGATCGAGAATATCGTTCAATAGCCTTAGTAACGCCTCTGCTGAGGTTTGAACAATGGTTAGATGCTCTCGCTGTTCACGGCTTAACTCTGTGTCGAGAACCAATTCAGTCATGCCAATAACTCCATTCATGGGCGTTCGGATTTCGTGGCTCATATTAGCCAAGAAATCACTTTTGGCCTGGCTCATTGCTTCAGCCGCTTCTTTTGCCTGCCGTAGCTCTGTCTCCATCTTTTTGATTGTGGTGATGTCCTCGGATACTTTGACATAGTACATGAGTTTGCCCCGTGAGTTTTTTACAGCAGAGATGGAGGCTAACTCCCAAAATGGTTCACCATTTTTCTTGTGGCTCAGAATCGTGCCGCGCCACATTGCATTGGTTTCAAGATCTGAACTTATCTCTCGGAGCGTTTGGGGGGGGAGGTTATTGAGCCTTAATCCGTTGATTCCTACCACCTCAGCCGCAGTGTAGCCGGTTACCGTGGTAAATCGGGGGTTGACATATTGAATAAAACCTTTGTCGTCTGTAATAACCGCAATCGCCGGGCTAGAGTCGACCGCTCGAGATAACATATGGGCTTTTCGCTCCGACGTCTCTTTCAACAGACTGTTTTGGGCCATAGCCCAGGCTACGATAACTATCCCTCCACCAAACATAAGAAGCGTTACACTAAAGATTGTGCGTAGATGGCTCAACTCGTTCTGTAATATATCCGGCGATACACGAGAGACATACTTCCAGTAGTAATCTTTGTCGGCAAGTTGCGGTGAAAAGACACCCTCTACTCTTCGAAATAAGCCGTCATGAATAGGGTAGATCGTTTGAAAAGTAAATAAACCATTCGATGTATAAATCTGGCCGCTCTCCTGGGTTTGAATAGTGGCCCAAGCATCTTTAAAGTCATTTTCAAACGTCAGATTTTTCCTCTCATCGAGCATAAAGCCCCATTCATCATCCGGGTTTGGCGCTTTAAGATAGAAACCCTCGGCATTGAGCAACATCGCTCCACCCTGCCCTGCTTCCACATTGTAGTCCAGTTCATCCAGCAACATAGTGCCTAAAAGATTAATAATAACGATGCCTCTTTTTTGCCCGGTTTTATCAAATATTGGCGTTGCCAGACGCATAACCGGTTTCAGAGGCTGCTCAATTTGTCCGTTTTCTTGGTTCAGTTCAAGCGGCGAGATATAGATTGTATTACGCTCTAATTGTATAGTTTTTATAAAGTAGTCACGATGGGCCTTCGACTGAAGTTTATTGTGGGGGGCAATGGCAGGCTGACCCTGATTATAAGTGACTCGCACTACCTCTAAACCTGTCTCGTCAAGAATGCGGATTTGATCATAAATACCCCGTTTAGCAATAAACGTATAATAAAAGTCTAACAATTCTTGTTTCGAAGTTTCGTACGAGCGACTGTTGTCTAACATAGTCTGTAAGTTTTTTCCATCAGACAGCAACAGCAAATCAGAAATAGCCGATTGTAATGCACTATTGATCGTTATTTTCTGGGGACTAACAAGGTGAAGCTGCTGTTGCTCTATTTTCGCCTGATTGGTCCGGGCTTGAAGCGTGTAAACAGCATATACCCCCAATGTTAACAACAGCAATGACGGGATCGCAATAAATAGAAAACGTCTTACGACAGCAGGCCGTGACAGCGATGGATTTATTTGAAGGCCCTTCGTTCTTTCCTTACTTTTCATAATAGTACCTCGTGTCTAAACCGTTGTTAGCCGGTTACGGAAATTGCTTCACAGGCTTCTGAGAAAAGCGTCTGGACTTTTACATCCGACAAAATTAATAAAACGTATTGAATAGAAGTTACGCAGTTCAGATTGGTTCAGTCTCCAACTAAGCCTTCAACCGGAGTTCAACCATTTTACACCTTGATTTAGGCTTAATTTGATCGTTTAAGACTGAACCAATCTTATGTCTCAGTTCAACTGCGTAACTCATATTGAAATAAAAAATATGATTTAACGATTGCGTATTTACGATGGAGTGTGGTCTGTTACTATGAGTCTTAATTTCTATTGTAAGTGTAGAAAACATATAAAAATATATATAAACAGTAGGAGTTCTGTTTAGGCTGTGTTGAAAAGAGTTTGCTATCGCAATGTACGAGAGGTTGTACAACAGTTCGAGAGGTTATAAAGAGGTTAATAGGACGTAAAAAAGCAATTGTGTTTTTTACCTGCTAAATTAGTTGCAGTGAATGGTGTAGATGAGGCCAACGCGCTTTAATGTAATGTTGGAACTCAGCCTGCGCGGTCTTCAGGTCAGCTAAGGCGGCTGAAATCTCGCCCCAGTTGTTTTGGTGACTGCTCATCTCCAGGCGATAAGCTGCATCGCGTATGCGTTCGGCGCTCATCATGGCAGCAGCTCCTTTTAAGGTATGGGCTACATGGTTGAGCCGCTTCATATTTCTTGCCGAGACCGTTGCGATTATCTCCGGTACTTGGCTCTCCATCTCATGCAGAAACTTGGTAACTAACTCTTCGAGCAGAGAAGTGTCGCCACCAATCTCTTCCAACAAAAGAGCATGATTGAATACGGTGGGGTGACGACCATTTCGCTCGGGCGCGTCGATCTTAATAACCGGGCGTGACTCAGCTGGCATAAGCTTCTCTAGAGCCGGCGATTTGGTCTCAGTCGTTAATCTACGAATTATTCGCTTTTTACTTGTCGTATTCACGGTCGGACGATAGCGTTCGATGATGGGTGTTACATCTTTAGTGCGTATGGGTTTGCTGAGGTAATCGTTCATACCGGCCTCCAAAAAACGTTCACGGTCACCTTTCATGGCGTGGGCCGTTATTGCAATAATAGGAATATGCTGCCAGCGCGGGTCTTGCCGAATAATTTTGGTGGCTTGGAGACCATCCATCCCCGGCATTTGGATATCCATCAAAATGAGATCGAAGTTGCTGTTTTTCTCTAATCGTTCCAGCGCCTGGCGACCATTTTCGGCAATGGTTACTCGATGGCCGGCTCGACTAAGGATGCCAATGGCTACTTGGCAGTTGATTTCATTATCCTCGGCCATAAGGATGTCGAGGCCGGGGATTGTGGCCTTATCTCCGGCAACTGCCATCGACTGGGTTTGAGACTCCTGTTCCCCTAGCGCCGTCAACATGGCCTCAATTAAGTCTATCTGTTTAACCGGCTTGGTTAAATATCCAGACCATTGAAAGTTCTGGTTGTCAGTCAAGCGATTTACGTTGTTTATCGAGGTCAACATAATAACCGGCAAATGAGCCAGTTCAGGTTGTTGTTTAATAATTTGTAACACCTCTAGACCATTCAAAGGTGCCATGACCAGATCCAGTAACACCAAATCAAAGCGGTGTTCGGTGGCAGTGGCTTCCAAAAGCTGCTTTAGCCCTTGCGGGCCATCTGCCGCCTCAGCCGTGATGCAGCCAAAGGTTTCCAACGTTTTCTGCAAAATACGGCGATTTGTCGCGTTATCGTCAATAATCATAACTTGCAGCCCTTGCAGTGCCGAGACATCGGGCAGGGCCGCCTCCGGGACGTAATCCGGCTGCTTTACCAATGGTATGCTGAAGAAAAAGGTGCTGCCGGTGCTTTCTTCACTTTCAACACACATCGCGCCGCCCATCAGTTGAACCAACTGGCTAGAGATAGAGAGACCCAAGCCGGTTCCGCCAAATTGGCGCGTAATACTGCTGTCGGCCTGCAAAAAACCTTCGAAGATATCCTGTATCTTGTCTGCCGCAATACCGATGCCGGTATCGGCCACCGAAAAGAGAAGCGTGACGGTTTCGTCATTCTCTTTTTGCTTCCGAACGGTAATTACAACTTCGCCCTGGTTGGTAAATTTGATGGCGTTGCCGATAAGATTGATCAATACCTGGCGCAGTCGATGCGGATCGCCCACAACGCCCACCGGCACATCGGGTCTAATATTGAGCAAGAGTTCTAGATTCTTCTTTGCAGCACGGGCTACCAGGGTATCAACCGTCTTTTCTGCCATTCGCCGCACATCAAAGTCTACCGCTTCCAGTTCCAGCCGACCAGCCTCGATTTTAGAGAAGTCAAGAATATCATTTATGATGCTCAGCAGCGACTCAGCCGAGGTTTGGACCGTGGTTATATAGTCGCGCTGTTCCTTGGTTAAACCCGTATCCAGCGCCAATTCCGCCATGCCGATAACGCCATTCATGGGCGTGCGAATTTCGTGACTCATATTGGCCAAAAACTCACTTTTGGCCTGGCTTATGGCTTCTGCTGCCTCTTTGGCCTGTAGCAGTTCTCTTTCCATAACTTTATTGTCGGTTATATCGATACCAACGCGCACGTAGTGCGTAATTTCATCGCGATCATTTCTTATGGCCGAAATACAGGCTAGCTCCCAAAACGTCAGCCCGTCCTTTTTACGGTGAGGATAGGTGCCGCGCCACATGCCCTCGTTGGCAATCGTCTCTCTTATTTCTTCTATCATGGTGTCCGGTAGCCCGCTTACGTCGCCTACATGTTTATCGCGTACATCGGCCAGGGTGTAGCCGGTAAGTTCGGTAAATTTGGGGTTGACGTATTGAATGTGAGGCCGCGCGTCGCTAATAACAGCCGGGGCCGGGCTGGTTTCAAGCGCATGCGCTAACATGCGCACTTGGGCTTCAGACGCCTCCTTTAATAGGGTATTACGGGCAAGAATCCAAGAGAAGGCAACGGTTATGATACCAAAGAGAATGAGTAGCAGACCGAATATCAGCCGTATGCTGTTGAGATCACGCCACAGAACATCGTTCGAAACGTGGGCAATATACTTCCAGTGGAAATCACTGTCGATCGGATAGGGAACTAAGCTATCACCAATCTCACCTAATGCAGCTTGATGATTTTGAAGGGGATAATACGTGTCAAATGTAAATAGACCATTCGGCGTGTAAATCTGACCGGATCCCTGCTCCTTCAGCATAGACCAGACAATTTTTAGATCGTTATCGAACAGTTCCTGTTTCTCTTCATCAAACGCATTCCAGTCAAATATAAAACCCCACGTATCTTCCTCGTCTGGAGTTTTAAGATAGGTCTCTTGGGCATTGGGCAATATCATGGTGCTATGCGCTGTTGCTGCGTTACGGGTAAGCTGATTTAGAATAACGTTGCCTAAAAGATTGAGGATGACTATGCCCCGCTTTTGCCCATTTTGGTCAAACACCGGCTTTGCCAAACGAATAACCGGCTTGGGCGGCTGCTCAATCTGCCCGTTTTCCATATTTAAACTTAGCGGCGAAATATAAATCTCATCACGGTCAAGTGCTATTGTTTCTTGATAATAAGGGCGATGTGCTTTCGATTGAAGTCGGCTTTGGGGAACAATTTTGGGATCCCCATAATTATAGTTGACGCGGGCCAACTCCATCCCCTCTGTATCAAGCACGCGAATGTGGTCGTACACACCGCGTCTGGCGGTAAAGGCGTACAGCGTTTCCAACAGCCTTTGTTTCGACATCCCGGACGGGCGGTTGGAGTCGACCACAGCCTGTAAGGCGCTGCCCTCAGACAACAACATCAAATCGGAAATGGCCGATTGTAAGATCGCATTGACGGTTACCTCTTGGGTGTTCATCAGTTGATACTGCTGCGCTTCTATAGCTTTCAGGTGAATCTGCTTTTGAAAGGCATAAACCCCGTACATCCCCACCAGCAGCACGGTGAGTAGGGGCAGGGCAATCAGTAAAGAACGCTTAATTAACTGTGCGAGAGGGATTGATACGGTATCTTCAAGTTCGGTGGTTTTTATCTTTTTCATAAAGTAATCTCAGGTTTCAATAGACGCCTGCGGTGCCCGAAATATGAATAAGCGAATAGAAGCGACTATAAGGTGTGCGCATGCATTGATGCTCTTCCTGGTACCTTGTTTTAGGGGCTACTACACACCGGGGGCCTCTTATTTTTCAAGGCTCCGTGAACGAGAAAAGGAGAAATAATTATCGTTTACTTTTATTATCGGAAAAATTTACGTGGAAAAATATAGTACAACATTGGGAAGTTTATGGAGAATCTCTTAAGAGAAGAATTGGTGGTGAGCGATGGCCGTAAAGAGGTAACCCGATAAACATTAGACATTATCGAAAATAGGTGACAGTCACTTTTTGCTACGCAATAGAGAACGTAACTGGCAAAATCAGCCTCACATTTAGGGTGTTTCAAGTGACTGTCACCTTAAATCCGATAAACATTTGAATTTGGGTAATGAGGTTCTGTTGACATTTGCCAGAATTATGTTGAAGGATGTCACTTCGAGCGGCCCCATTCGACTACGCCCTTCGTCAAGC
The DNA here is from genome assembly GCA_020433805.1 of Anaerolineae bacterium. Classification (GTDB taxonomy): domain Bacteria; phylum Chloroflexota; class Anaerolineae; order 4572-78; family J111; genus JAGRBY01. Next base: position 522 of record JAGRBZ010000256.1, on the reverse strand, counting down.
TCAGGAAGCTCTAGTGTCTCTTTGCGTGCCTTCGTGGATTATCTCGCTTTGTTTGGTTCCGGCCCGTCCGGGTTATGGATTTCGCAAGCTCGTCGAAATGATGTGCGGGAATCCCGAAATGTTAACAGAACCTGGAATAGGAAGGTTGAAGGAGAAAATTTAGGGGATGATCATATCTTGTTGGCGTAACAAAGGACTGATTCCGACGAGATTCAGAGGTCTGCCATGTAACAAAGGTACGATCACGACGAGATTCATAACTCTGTTTCGTAATAAAGGTACAATCACGACGAGAATCATAGGTCTGGCACGTAACAAAGGTACAATCACGACGAGAATCATAGGTCTGGCACGTAACAAAGGTACGATCGCGATGAAATTCATAGGTCTGGCACGTAACAAGGGTACGATCGCGATGAAATTCATAGGTCTGGCACGTAACAAGGGTATGATCGCGATGAAATTCATAGGTCTGGCACGTAACAAAGGTATGATCGCGATGAAATTCATAGGTCTGGCACG
>JAGRBZ010000255.1 GCA_020433805.1 Anaerolineae bacterium | reverse complement strand
TGTCAGGTCTTCGTGCCAAAATGAGAATTGCTGCATCGGATAATTTTAATTGACATTTAGCGGAGGATATATGAAAGCAATCGTCCATTACAAGTACGGCTCACCCGGTGATGCCCTGGAACTCCAAGATATTGACAAGCCGGTAGTTAAAAGCGATGAGGTGCGGGTACATATTCGGGCGGCTTCTGTCCAGGCCGGTGACTGGGTTATCGTGAGAGGTGTACCGTATTTCGCCCGCCCGATGTATGGGCTGCCCAAACCCAAGAACCCGGTAGCGGGCACCGATATGGCCGGACAGGTCGAGGCGGTCGGCGAGAACGTGAAAAAGTTTCAGCCCGGTGATGAAGTCTTCGGCTGGGGTACCGGCGCTTTCGCCGAATATGCGTGTGCGCAAGAGAGCAACTTCGTGCCGAAGCCGAAAGGGCTTACCTTTGAGCAAGCTGCGGCCATTCCCGGCTCCGCACTTACGGCGCTTCAGGCTCTGCGTGATCAGGGAGAGGTTCAGCCAGGGCAGAAAGTCTTGATCATCGGTGCGTCGGGCGGCGTGGGAACATTCGCGGTGCAAATTGCGAAGGCGTTCGGCGCTGAAGTGACCGGTATGTGCAGCACCAGAAACGTGGACATGGTCCGTTCGATTGGCGCAGACCACGTCATCGACTACACCAAAGAGGAGTTCACCAAACGTGGCGAGCGCTATGACCTGATTCTCGATATGGCAGGGAACCGTCCGTTATCACACCTCAGGAATGCGCTCACGCCCAAGGGGGCGCTTATACTCATCGGGGGTAGGGGTGGCCCTTGGCTTATGGGTATGGGGCGTACGGTCAGAGCACTCGTGTTGTCACCGTTCGTGAGCCAGCAGATGCGCTTTTTCGTTGCGTCGGGTAACAATAAGGATCTGGGATTTTTGAAGGAACTTGTTGAAGCCGGCAAGCTCACGCCGGTCATCGACAGAGCATATCCGCTGAGCGAGACCCCTGAAGCTGTCAGTTATGTCGAAGCGGGCCATGCGCGAGGGAAAGTCGTTATAATTGTGGCCCCCGACAAATAGTAAGGATTGTGGCTCTTTTGGAACTCAGGCTACTTAAAAGTTACGCAGTTGGGAAGTGTCATTCTACAGGCTGTTATTGTGAAGATTTTGCTTCGGGCCATCACATACGCCTATAAAAGACGGCGCTCTTCTGCATCTGATCTTTGTTCCAGGCAGAAGAGCGCCGTGCCGAAGCTTATACAGCGGGCCTCAGTTTTGAATACGGTTGAGCCATGTGGTCTGCCCCGCCATATCGCGCATCGTAGCCAGATAGTGCTCCTCAGAAGTTGACCACCTGAGTTTGGTCATCGCCTCAGCATCGGGGCCGGACACATAGCGCAGACGGGAAGAGGGGTCGCCGGCGGCGTCAAAAATTGTCGCGGCCACCTGCTCTTCGTCGGAAACCTCTAAAGGTGAATTCAGCATCGCTTGCATCATATGATCGAAGTACGGTTTGTAGGCCGGCGGCATGGGGATATCCTGCAAGGTGGCCAGGGTACTTTGCGCGAAGTTGGTGGTTTGCATCGTGCCCGGCTCCACCAGCTTGAGGCGGATATTCTGCGACTCAAGCTCATAGGAGAGAGACTCCGATAGCCCTTCCAGCGCGTGTTTGGTGGCCACATAAATCGACAGCAGCGGCGCGGCCGCAATGCCAACAGCCGAGCTGACATTGACAAAGACACCGCCGCCTTGCGCGCGGAACCGGGGGGTCATCGCCCGGATGACATTGATCGGGCCGAAGACATTCGTCTCAAATATACGGCGAATGGTTTCCGGTGGTGTCGCCTCAAGTACGGTGACTGTGCTAATACCCGCATTGTTGACAACGACATCAATTTGACCGAACCGGGCTACGCCCTCAGCAATGGCTGCCTCGATGCTGGCCACATCGGTAACATCAAGCGCGGTGACCAAGACATTATCAGGGTTTTCAGCCGCGAGGCTGTTGTCCGGTTTGCGCATCGTAGCCACGACATTCCAACCTTCAGCGGCGAATTTTTTCGCTGCGGTCCGACCCAGGCCGGTTGAGCATCCGGTAATCAAAACTGTTTTAAACATTCGTGTGTTCCTTTATAATGATGGTGTACTTGGTAGAGATGCTATTCAGTATAGGCGATGCCCGGTGGATTGTAAATAACAAAAAGTCCAAAGATCATTATTGATCGTCTCAACTTTTGTGCTATACTGCTGCTATGGATCCATTAACCGACCTTATTTCTCTCTTACGGCCCCAAACGGCTCTGCTCGGCAGCCTACACGGAACAGGCCAATGGGGTGTCCGCTCGCCCCATTACCAAGACCCCAGCTTTTTTCTGGTGACCGAAGGCACGTGCTGGTTTCAACAGGATGGCTGCGACCCACTTCAATTGCGGGAGGGGGATTACCTCCTTGTGCCGCACCCGCTGTCAGCCACGTTTGTCAGCGATCTCGGCGTTGAGACCGTTCTCACCGATGCGGCCTTCAAAGCCGTGCATGGCGATAACTTTACCATCGGCGATGGCTCAAACGGCGAGCGGACAACCCATGTGATTGGCGGCTTGTTTCTCTGCGATCCGGCCAATGTCAAGCTTTTAACCGGACTGCTGCCGCCGACAATCCATATTCAGTCCTCGGCAGGGATAACAGACAGGCTGCGCAGCATTATCGCCATGATTGTCGAAGAGGTGCAATCGGAGTGGTTGGGGCAAGAGCTTATTTTGTCTCGCCTGATCGAGATTATGCTGATCGAGGCCCTGCGCCGCCAAAGCAGCCAACAGAAGCCGCCGATAAAAGGCTTACTGGCCGGCCTGGCCGATCCGCAACTGGCCCTGGCTCTGCGCCAGATCCATGCGGATGTGGGGCGAGCCTGGACCATTGCCGAACTGGCGTCGCGGGTCGGCATGTCTCGCTCCTCCTTTGCCCGGCATTTTACCGCTGCCGTCGGTGCCGCCCCGGTCGAGTATCTGCTGGTGTGGCGAATGGCCCTGGCCAAAGATGCGCTGCTGCACAGCGATAAGTCATTAACTGAGATTGCCTTCGACATTGGCTATCAATCGGCCAGCGCCTTTAGCACCGCTTTCAGCCGAATTGTGGGCTGCTCCCCAACCCAATACGTCACCGAGGCCACCCGTGAAAAGGCAGACCGTATCGGGGGCTAACCGAAGTCTCGTAGTGGTATTAGTAGGTAGACGGTTATTCCATTTCTGATGGTGTCACAAGTTTTTCGCCATTGTTAAGAACACAGATTGGCAGGATTAACGGATCAGGAAAATACGGCAAAAAATCCGTGGCTCAACAGGATTTCAGGAAGTTGGCACTATAAAACGTAAAACGTGATGCGTAAAAAAGAATGTCGTTTTTCGTTTTACAAGCCTGCCAACCCCCTGAGTTCCAAAAAGGATATTTCTCAAGAAACACGTGATAGACTTAGCTCAAAGGTTTCAGAATTAGTATGTCCACGGTGTTTGACCTATTGTGCAGCACACTCTATTCAGTTGAGGTGGAACAACAAAATTGAATATTATGGCTGTCGGATATGTAAACAGAGCCAGGAGTTTGTTGAAGTCCCCAATGGAGTCGAAATTATTCAAGCTTCAAACGAAGAGATAGAGCGCTTTGCTGTACAGGTGGGCAACGATACGGATGAAACTCGCCGACATCAATATAAGAAAATGGAATGTTTTGTGCCATCAGATTGTGGGTTGTCAGCTAACACTATTCGAATTGTGCAGAGCATATTTGGAGAAGTAAAGAGATGGGTAAATTCATCGCAAGTGATGAAATTTTAAAAATCCAGCTAAAGTGACCTTGTTAATCCGACATCATGTGATTGTTGGTCGTATAGGGAAAAAGAGAAGACAGCATGCAACCGGAAGAACTAAAAGAAACATTCAATCAGCAGGCATCGGGCTACGATGATCAAGCAGCAAAGGTAGCGCCCATATATCATAATCTTCACTTTCTCCTTGAGGCCGTATTTTCCGAGCTGCCAACTGAGGCGAGCGTTTTGTGCGTGGGTATTGGAACCGGCGCGGAGTTGGTGCATCTTGTGCAGAAGTTTCCCCGATTGAGCCTTCGGGAGCGATGCTCGAAGTGTGTCGTACCAAAGCGGAGGAAATGGGCTTTGTTGAGCGCTGTTATTTCCACGAAGGTTACGTAGACTCGCTTCCCGGCAAAGACGTGCATGACGCAGCCACCTGTTTTCTGGTTTCACAATTCATTCTTGAGCAAGAAGACCGCTCTGTTTTTTTTTCATAGTATTGCCCAAAGGCTTAAGCCGGGAGGTATCCTGGCCAGCTCTGATTTGGCCTCAGATGTGACCTCCAAAGTTTACGAAGAACTCCTTAAGAACTGGGCATCTATGATGACGGCTGCGCAGGTTACACCGGCAAGGCGTAAAGCAGATGCGCGCTACATACGCCACCCATGTTGCGATTCTGCCGCCAATGACCGTTGCAGCGATAATAGAAGCAGGTGGCTTTGAAACGCCGGTACAGTTTTTTCAGGCAGGTCTCTTGCACGCCTGGCATGCCAAGCGTGCGTTAGGTATCGACAAATAACATTGCCAGTTTTTAGTAGACAAGAAATCCGTTGGCATCGAAAGTGATGCACCTCATGTCATTTCGCAGCGTAGCGGAGAAATCCTGTAACAACCCAATAAAAAGGCATCTTGTCTGGAAAAATTTGAAACACCAATGCTTATATTTTATAGCGACTGCTTCAGATTTTGAATGTCTGAGGGATTTCTCCGCCGCCGGCCACGAAATGACATAAAAGATATCAAAACTCCAACTCTATACCTCGATCATCATCAGATCGTGGCCGATGATCAGCTCACCGCTGAAGTTGGCCCGAACATCATCGGTTAACGAGCGCATCAAAGCGGCGGATTTCTTCCGAAAATGGGTTAACACCAGCATCCGAACTCCGGCTTGAGCGGCAATCTGCCCCACCTGACCTGAGGAAGCAATCACGTGCGTGACCAAGCGCTCAAACGCCGGGTTGTCGATTTCTTGATCGGCCAGGTAACAGGCCATCACCAGCACATCCGCATCGCGGGCTAACCGATCTAAGCCTTCACAGGCCACGGTATCGCCGCCAATGGTTATGGCTTTACCCTCCGCTTCTAAGCGATAGCCGAGGCAGGGCCACTCAATCGTCGACAGTCCTAAACTGTTGCCGTGATTGACATACTCAGCTACCACGCGCCACGTATCACTTTCATAGACCACACCAGGCCCAACATCGACAACCTTCACCAACTGTCTGATGTCCACAGCATCCGGCTCGTTAAATAAGGCGAACGCAATATCACGCGCATACACCTGATCAAACAAAGCCGCCACAATCTGGGCTGTACCGGACGGCCCCCAAACGTGAATAGGCTTGGTTCGCCCATTATGCCAGGCACTGAGCAAGAACTCGCCCAAGTCCGCAATGTGATCGTAATGATGGTGGGTAATAAACACCGTGTCGACATCAACCGGTGTAATATTTTGTTGGAGCAGTTGACCGGTAACCCCGCGTCCGGTATCGAACACAATTTTCTCCGGGCCAACCTCTATCAAAAGAGCGGTGGTGGCCGGGCGTCCCCGATCAAGTATCGGTGTACCGGTGCCGAGTAAATGGAGCTTCATAATCTTTTCCCCTTCAAATCATATTACATCCCAGACCAATGGCTATCATACAATATATCAACTTTTAATACACAGCAGTTCTCATTTTAGCACGAAGACCTGACAGGTTTTCAACAAATTCGTTTTATTGGCGGTAAATTTTCATTCAAAAGCTATCTTTATCGTAAAATTTTGGACAAAACCTGTCAGGTCTGGTCATACTGAGAATTGCTATTTAATACACAACCCTCTTGACAAAACTGCAATTAGGTTTTATACTCGTCTTTGTAAGTTAAATTATCTTACAAAGTAGATGACAACGTGAACGCACTCCAAAAAGCGACCCGAAAACAGATCAAAACGCATAACGAGCGCCTTATTCTCAAAACCATCTACGACCAGGGCGAAACCAGTCGCGCCGATATTGCCCGCATTACCAAACTTACCCGGCCGACCGTATCAACCATTGTGGCGGGCTTCATCGAAGATGGTCTAGTGCAAGAAGTCGGCTATGGGCCATCGGTCGGTGGGAAGCCGCCGACAATCGTAAAACTGATTGTGGACGCGCGTCATCTCATCGGCATTGATCTGTCCGGCAGCGAATTTCGCGGCACGGTTATCAACCTACGGGGCGAAGTTCGACACCGGGCAACACTTCCGGCTAAAGGGTGTGTTGGAGATGATGCGCTCAATCTAGTCTACCAGTTGATCGACAGCCTGGTTCAGGCAACAGACGTACCGCTGCTGGGCATCGGCATCGGTTCGCCGGGTATCGTCGATCCCAACCTCGGCATTGTCGAGCAGGCGGTTAACCTGAATTGGCATCATTTGCCCCTTCGACAACTGCTTGGCGACCGCTACCAGGTAGCCATCTATGTTGCCAACGACAGCCACGTCGCCGCGATGGCCGAGTACACCTTTGGCAGCAGTCACGCCGACCAAAATCTGGTCGTCATAAAAGTAGGTCGGGGGATAGGTGCAGGGCTTATTTTCAACCGCCACCTTTTTTATGGCGATGGCTTTGGTGCCGGAGAAATCGGCCATATAAGGGTAGTTGATAACGGTGAGCTTTGTACCTGCGGCAATCGCGGCTGTCTGGAAACCGTCTCAAGCAGCCGGGCTATTATTGAAAAAGCGGCACATATAGCTCGCACCGATCCCAATTCAACGCTCCGTAACTTGAACGAGACGTCCGATCTAACCATCGATGCGGTTCGACATGCGTTTGAGGCCGGCGATACCACGCTCCAGCCCGTTATCAGCGAAGCGGGTCATTATATAGGTGTGGCCGTCGCCGGGTTGGTGGGCGCGCTGAATATTAATCATATTTTGATCGCCGGCAGCGTGGCTCGCTTTGGGGCGGCTCTGCTGACACCGCTTACGCAAGAAATGAATCGGCGCATGTTGCCTACGTTCGCTAACAAGATGCGTATCCGCCCTACTGACCTGGGTGCAGATATTGTGATGTTAGGCGCAGCAGCCTTATTATTGAAGCATGAAGTTGGGGTTGTTTAACAAATAAACAGGACAGACATGTGACTACCCATCCTCAGTCTCATCAAAAATGGTTCGTCGGCGTTGATGTCGGTGGCACAAAGATCAGTACCATACTGGTTGATAACGACTTTAAAGAGCACGGTCAGCTAACCGTAACCACCGATTTAGCTAATCCTGACTACACCCTAACCAGCATTATCAGCGCCATAGAGAAAACTTTGGCACGAGCCGGTGTGCATCGCGATGAGGTTGTGGCTATCGGTCTGGGCGTTCCGGGTCAGGTCGATGCCCAAAGCGGTACGGTTACATTGGCCGCCAACCTGAACTGGTACGATTTTCCGGCCGGTGAACTGTTGTCTGGGGCACTGGGGGTGCCTTGCTTTTTAGAAAACGATGTGAGGGTGGCAGCGCTGGAAATTTATCGCCACGTCAGCCACGAGGGCATCGAATCGTTGGCTTATGTCAATATTGGCACCGGAGTGGCCGCCGGTTTGATCTTAGAAGGCCGACTTTACCGGGGCGCACACGGTATGGCAGGCGAGATTGGTCACATTGTCATCGAGCCAGACGGCCTGACTTGCAAATGTGGCGCACGCGGCTGCCTGGAAACAATCGCAGCCGGACCCGCCATTGCTCGCGCCGGTCAAGAAGCGGCCTTGCAGCAAACCGACTCGCTGCTGGCCGGTCACACCCCGGTGAGCACCCAATATGTTTACGAAGCAGCCCAAGCGGGAGATAGGACGGCTCTCGAACTGACCCGCCGGGTAGGACAAACTATGGGTCGTGCGCTGCAAGCTCTGGTGATGAGTTACGATGTCGAACGGATTATCCTGGGCGGCGGCGTAACCCGGGCCGGCGATACTTTTTTACAGCCTATTCTCGAGACCTGGACCAATCTGCGCCACGGTTCACCGCTAGCCGAGTCTCTGCTACAGACGAACATGATCCATCTATCTAACCCGAACCAAAATATGGGCGCATGGGGAGCCGCAACGCTGGCCAACCATCATATGAGACATTTATAAAATTTTTTTGCCTTACATTTTGTAAATTCATTTAACTTACAAACACAACATCGAATTGTTATTGATGTAATAGGTTTTCTACCATCCAAAGTAATAGCACTACCTTTTCACTTTATTACGACGAGAAACCAGGGTTTTGATGTCTAATTGATACCTTTTGGGGCAAAAGACGTTTCTTTTTAACGCTAAAAACCCTGGTTTCTAAAAAAGTTCAAACATAATTGTAATAAGTATCATAATTGTATCAATATTTAAAAATCCAGGAGGATAAATGATGAAAAAGAAACTAGGGTTGCTCATTACACTTTTAACGTTTGTCGCTTTAACCGTGGCGGCATGCGGCGGGGCAGCGGCACCTGAGCCGGCGGCTCCGAGTGAATCAGAAACCGAGCCGGTCGTTGAAGAAGCGAATGAGAGCGCTGTTGAGGAGTCGGCTGCGGAAGAATCGGTTGCAGAAAATGCAACAACCGAAGAAACCGGCACCGGCTCTTTTCTTGAGCGCGCTATGGCCGGTGCGTTCGAAGGCACGGAAGTGAGCGTCAGCGGCCCGATGGTCGGCGAAGATGCGCTGAAGTTTGATCAAGCCGTAGTACCGTTTGAAGAAGCCACCGGCATTGATGTAAAATACGAAGGGACTAAAGAATTCGAGGCCAATATCTCGGTGCGCGTCGATGCCGACGACGCTCCCGACATCGCCGATTACCCGCAGCCGGGTCTGCTGTCCAACTTTGCGCGCGAGGGTAAAATTATCGACGTCAGCACCTTTATGGATGAGGATGCTTTGCAGGAAAACTACAACCAAAGCTGGCTCGATATGGCGACTATGGACGGCCCCGACGGCCCGATTATGGCCGGTGTTTGGCATCGCGTCGCCGGTAAAAGCATCATTTGGTACCCTAAAGCCCAATTTGATGCCGCCGGCTATGAAGTTCCCGAAACCTGGGACGAATTGATGGAATTGACCCAAACCATTGCCGATGACGGCGACACCGCCTGGTGCATCGGCATCGAAAGCGGCGCGGCCACCGGTTGGGTTGCCACCGACTGGATCGAGAATATTATGCTGCGCACGACCTCGCTGGAAAATTATGATAAGTGGGTCGTCGGCGAACTGCCGTTCAATTCGCCCGAAGTGAAGCACGCAGCGGAAGTTATGTCTGAGATCTGGACGAACGAAGAATACGTGGATGGCGGAACCGCCGGAATCGTCGGCACCTTTATCGGCGATTCGCCGGTCGGCATGTTTACCGATCCGCCTCGCTGCTGGCTGCACGCCCAGGCCAGTTGGATTGTTGATTTCTTTGGCGAAGGGCTGGAACCCGGTGTTGATTATGATTTCTTCTACATGCCGCCCATCGACGAGCAGTACGGCAAACCCGTTCTCGTAGCCGGCGATATTATGGCTATGCACAACGACCGCCCCGAAGTACGGGCCTTAATGGAATATTTCTCCACCGGAGCCAGCGTTGAGTCGTGGGTCAAGGCCGGTGGAGCCATCTCGCCCCATTACGACTCCAGCCTGGATTGGTATTCCAATGACATCGACCGGGGCGTGGCCGAAATTATTCTGGAAGCCGACAGCGTTCGTTTCGATGCCTCCGACCTGATGCCGGGTGAAGTCGGTGCCGGTTCCTTTTGGAAAGGGATGACCGATTACATCAGCGGCGTCTCTAACCTCGATACCGCTTTGCAAGAAATTGACGCGGGGTGGCCGTCGAGATAGGATTGTTGGTTAGTTTGTTTGTTGGTTAGTTTGATAGTTTGTTAGCAACACGTTCTACGTCCCACCTACTTCAATCGTGGGACGTAGAACGTGGAACGTGAAGAAATGCGGAGTACCCTTAGATATGGAGCGGATTTTATCCTGCAACGCACACAAGAGGATGTTTACCCCGCCTTCCTTATAAAGTGTAATTGCCTTTAGAATCGAGCAATGTATGTCCCAAGCGTTTATCCTCTTACCAACACCGCGCCGCATAACGGCCCTAGCAGGCACAGCCACGCTACACGCCGATCGGCTTATTACCCTCGACAGCAGCGACCCCCAGGCGCTTTTCTTTACCGCCAAAAATTTACAGCAGGCATTGCGCACCCACGCCGCCGTCGATTGGTCAATTGTAGCCGGGACAGCTCTCGCGGCAGAGCAAATCGGGCTGCGGCTGAGTGTGGTGCCGGGTTCGACATCCCATCCGCAAGGTTATCGCTTAATCATCACCGCCAAAGGCATATCCATCATATCTGCTACACCAACCGGGCTTTTTTATGGTAGCCAGACCTTTATCCAAATTCTAAGCCAGCAGCCAAACCCGCTCCCTTGCCTGCACATCGACGACTGGCCCGATTTTGATCAGCGCGGCGTTATGCTCGATATCAGCCGCGACAAAGTCCCGACGATGGCAACGCTGTTTGATTTGGTGGATCGGCTGGCCGCCTGGAAAATCAACCAGCTTCAGCTATACACTGAACACACTTTTGCTTACCGCAACCATCCTGAGGTGTGGGCCAACGCCTCGCCCATGACCGGGCAAGAAATATTGAAGCTGGATGCCTACTGCCGGGAGCGTTTCATCGAACTGGTGCCCAATCAAAACACCTTCGGCCATATGCGCCGCTGGTTGACCCATCCGCGCTATCGTCCGCTGGCCGAATGCCCCGACGGCTGCGATACGGAGTGGGGCTATTTCGATGAGCCGTTTACGCTCTGCCCCAGCGATCCCGGCAGCATCGAACTGATCCGCACGCTTATGGATGAACTGCTTCCCCATTTTAGCAGCCGTCAATTCAACATCGGCGGCGATGAGACGGTCGACCTGGGCCAGGGACGCAGCCGGGAGGCCGTTGCCGAACGGGGGAAGGGTCGGGTTTATCTCGATTTCCTGCTGAAGATTTATCGCGAAGTTAAGGCCCGTGGCCGCACGATGCAGTTCTGGGGCGATATTATTATGGCCTACCCCGATTTAGTACCGGAACTGCCCCGCGACAGCATTGTGATGGAGTGGGGCTACGAAGCCGACCATCCTTTCGACGAACACGGGGCCAAATTCGCCGAGGCCGGCCTGCCGTACTACGTTTGCCCTGGTACATCCGGCTGGAATACCATCGCCGGGCGAACAACAAACGCCATCGAGAATTTACGCTCGGCTGCCGCTAACGGGCTTAAACATGGTGCAATTGGCTACCTGATTACCGATTGGGGTGACAATGGACACTGGCAGCCGCTGCCGGTAAGCTATTTAGGCTTTGGTTATGGCGCGGCACTGGCCTGGGCCTATGAAGCCAACCACGATCACGATGTTGCCCGACTCATCAGCCGGCACGCCTTTGAGGATACAACCGGTACGTGGGGGCGCGTCGCTGCCGATTTGGGCGATGCTTACCTACAGCCCGACCTTCTTATCGACAACAATTCAATACTTTTTAAGCTGCTGCAAGAAACGCCGCAAGAGATTACGGCGCGAACAGACCTGCGCCCCGAAAAATTGTGCGAGACGCTCGCTTACGTCAACCAAGTCATGGCTGATCTTTCGCAAGTCCACAGCACCCGGCCCGACGCCGATTTACTGCAACGCGAATTTCAGTGGGTCGCCGCGATGCTGCGCCACGCCTGCCGTCGAGGGTTGTGGATTCTCGATAACACGGATACCACACCCCGCCACCAACTGGCGCAAGAAGCAGCCGATTTACTAGCCGAGCATCGATTTATCTGGCTGGCCCGCAATCGCAGCGGCGGATTAGCCGACAGCCAGGCCCGTTTGGAAAAAATGCGGCGTGATTATGAGTAAAGGGTTATGGCTCTTTTGGAATTTAGGGTGTTGACAGGATTGTAAAACGAAAAACGTAATTTCTTTTTACGCATCACGTTTTACGTTTTATCGTGTCAACCCCACGAAATCCTGTTGAGCCAGGGTTATTAGTAACCGGTAATCGGAGATTTATAGTCGACTATTCAATCTCCAATCTCCAGTTACCGTTTTCCGTTCCCCATCTTATCTCTCTAAAAGAGGCAAAACCATGACCGATATGCTTGTTAAACTATACACGTTG
>JAGRBZ010000254.1:9915-12205 GCA_020433805.1 Anaerolineae bacterium | reverse complement strand
TCCCCTAAAAAGGCCGGGTTGTGGCAGACCGGCCTTTTTGTTTTGCCTAACTACTTTTGCACCTACCCTAGCCAGGTGTCCAGGTTCAATACTGGATCGATGTCGGGTGTTTTCTTGTGTGAAATATGGTACATTATAGACAGTTAAGTGGCGAGGCCAAAATCAATAATAAACAGGTGGGGCGTGTTATAGGGCTTCAGAGAAAGTCCGCCACCCACAATTATTTAACGGGAGACCTCATGCCGACTTACCGTTGAGGAGCCCTTTCGGAAATTTAAAAAAGGGCTCCCTTATATAGATCTTATTTTCATTCCATAGTAAGTAAGCTCTGAAGCAAACTCCTTAAAATTGCTCTGTATCATTTTTTCTTCTCTCCTTTGATGTCTGAGAAAGCCGGGATTGACCACCCGGCTTTTTCATTTTAAACCGGCATGGCATAATAGGCTCTCTAGAGGAGAGCGTATGCCTTTGAACGCGATAAACCGGATAGCTTACATTGACCTTCAAAACCAACTGAATACCATTAGTCCCCATGGACAAGACAGACATTTACTGACACACGGTCAGTTTCCCGCATCCGGGCCGTCTCAAGACAGTCCTTTTGGCCGCCCGGACTTTCAATTTCCCACATGGTCGCCCGATGGGCAACATATCGCTACCATCGGCAGCGATGGCAACAATGGCGGGCTCTATGTCGTACCCGATAATCATCAGTCCGTGCCTTTAAAACGTTTGTACGCTAGCGAAAGCCGGCTGCCTTTTTATATGTATTGGTCACCGGATAGCCACATGATTAGCTTTGTTGCCACCGATCTTCAAGGCATCGGTCTGCACCTTGTTTCGTTAGAAAGCAATGACTACCGGTTGCTGACTACCGGTCAGCCGATTTTTTGGGATTGGATGCCCGAAAGTGATCAAATTCTGATACACAGTGGCATCAACTATCCTGAAGCCCAATTAGCGCTCATCGATCTTAAACCTGAGGCAAATATCGGGGAAAATATTGCCCAGCCGGGCTTATTTCAAGCCCCATCTATCGCCCCGAATGGACGTTATTGGGCCTATGCCGAAATGGATGATTATGATAACGGCCAGTTGGTGGTTGCCGATATCGCCACACAAGAGCAGATAGAAGTACCTTATGAAGGCGTAGTGGCCTTTAATTGGAACCCTGCCGGCGATCGTTTAGCATTTATCGCGCCCCCCAACCCTATTCGGCGTTACTATGGCCCCCTTCATCTTCTTGACACCGCTCGTAAGAGCGTCCGTAAGCTGGTGGACGAAACAATTCTCGCATTTTTTTGGTCGCCAACCGGCCAGCATTTGGCCTACTTTACCATGGCCGACACACCGCCCGTGCAACACACCATCCATCGACCCAGCTACGCCTTAAACGGAAACGGAACAGGGAACGGGAATGGAAATGGGGTTCACAAAAATAATGACCTTTCTCTATCATCGGCTGCCGATCAACCGTATGAACCGGATGACACGCTGCTACTTGATGTCTGGATTATCGACGTAACGAATGGGGAAAAAGCGAATATTGCCACCGTGAGACCATCAAGCCTGTTCGTCAACCAATTTCTGCCCTTTTTTGACCAATTTGCTCTCAGCCACCGCATCTGGTCCCCGGATGGTACAGCTTTGGTTATGCCGATGGATAAAGATGACTCAACAAACATTTTTATTATCCCGATAGACGGATCGCAACCGTTTGCTATCGCCATCGGTAAGATTGCATTTTGGAGCCGGCAGTGATACAAATAAGGATGTAACCCTCTTTATTTTTTAGCGTACAACTATCCACAAAATTCCAAAATTTGAAACAGGGAACTCCGATGAAAAAAGAAAACGGTAATGCAGACAACCAAACAACCCCGGCAACCCATACGCTTTCGATGCCAACGGAAGAGGGAGGTTTCCCTGAAGCCGAAAACATCGAGCAGATTTCGTCGAAAGTGGCCTCAGTGCTGGAAGCTCACCGGGGAGAGCGTCATATTATTGTGCTGCACGACTACCCCGACCCCGATGCTATTTCATCGGCGTTTGCCCACAGCCTGTTGAGCACTAAGTTTGAAATCGAGACGACCATTGTCTACAACGGTAAAATCAGCCATCGCCAAAATATCGCCATGGTTCGTATTTTAGGCATCAATCTAATCCGCTATGATCAGCCTATCGATCTTCAGCAGTTTGACGCTGCGATTTTTGTGGATAACCAAGGCACCACCGCCGAAAAAATTGTAAAAGCCTTAGACGAGGCCGGCGTACCACCGCTTATTGTGGT
>JAGRBZ010000254.1:0-9816 GCA_020433805.1 Anaerolineae bacterium | reverse complement strand
TGATCATCATGAGCTTCAAGAGCGTCTCAAACCGGAATTCAGTGATATTCGCCGAACCGGCTCCTCGGCGACCATATATACCGAATATTTACGCGATCTGATCAAGTTGGACAAGTCGCAAAAAGTTCATATTATGGTAGCCACCGCATTAACACAGGGCATTATGACCGATACCGGCAACTTTATTAGAGCCGGTATTGAAGATTTTTCCGCTGCGGCTTATTTAAGCAGCTATAATGATGCGGATCTTTTGGGACAAATTATGAGCCAGGCACGCTCAAGACAGGTTATGGACATTATCCGACGAGCGCTTGAAGGGCGTTTGGTAGCTGAAAGCTACTCGATTGCCAGCATTGGCTACGTTCGATCTGAGGATCGAGACGCCATTCCTCAAGCCGCTGACTTTTTACTCACAGAAGAAAATATTCATACGGCCATTGTGTACGGTATTGTCACCGATGAGGAACGTGGGGAAGCATTGGTGGGGTCGCTGCGCACCTCGAAAATCACCATCGACCCTGACGCTTTTATCAAAGATACATTTGGCAAAGATTGGTCGGGCAACTATTTTGGGGGCGGCAAAGTGTCGGCCGGGGCTTTCGAAATTCCAATCGGTTTCCTGTCGGGGAACAATAGCAATGATGATTATATGGACCTCAAATGGGAAGTCTACGATCGGCAGATTAAGCAGAAGATTTTCAACAAAACGGGTATCGAACCTGATAATGATCCGTTTCAAAATGGTCGCGAGTAGTTTGAACATCTGGGCCAATTTTCTAAACGTATTTCGACAACAATGATCTGGCATCATGAAAGATAATGGATTAACTGAGATCAATGGCGTCTCTTGCCAGATGATGGGCGGTTTATGAGCGAGCAACCGCAAACCTTAAACCAAGCTTTGATAGAGGCGATGGATCGCTATGCTCGGGAAACTTGCTTTCAGATAAAAAGAGACCACCGTCCCTATCAGAATATATCCTACCAAAAATTCCAATCGCAAATATTGAGGGTGGCTTACTTTTTTCGGGAACAGGGTCTTCAACCCGGCGACCGCGTTGCTATTTTGGCCCCTAACTCGCCCGAATGGATGATGACCTACATCGCCTGCCTGCTAATAGGCGGCGTTGTGGTGCCGCTGCGCCCTACTATGCCCGCCGAGATGTTGCGCTCGCTGCTCCGCGATGCTGATGCCCGCCTGATTGTCCTCGGTGGGGATCAGCACAACGCCGTCATTCAAGCTGCTTTCCAAAACTTACCTCAATTGGCCTGTGTTCTGACCCTAACCGGCCATCACCACTTCTATAAAAGAACGGTGCCCATCGCAACCGTATTGTCACGTCCAACATCCCCTGCCGATGAAAAAAAGCTGCGCCACGAAGCCGAACAGTTTCATCCGGATACACTCGCTTCGATCAACTACACCGCCACCGAAACAGGAACTGCTAAAGGCGCGATTTTTAATCAAGGTCAGCGGCTTCAAACTCTGGCCTGTATTGCCGAATGGGCTACGTTTGGGGATGAAGAGTTGTTCTTCACGGTTCTACCTTGGGCTTCCACCAGCAGCCTCGATTTTTCATTGCACTGTTTTTTATCGGGTATTCCTAACGCCCTCTCTAACCCCAACGAGTCGATCTTGGATAATCTGCAGCAGACAAGTCCAACCATGCTGCTGGTTACCCCTTTTGGCTTGGAAAACTTCTATAACGAAATTATGCACGACATTGATGCATTACCGGAAAACAGCCGCGAAGTCTTTAATTGGGCTTTATCTATTGGCAAAGCCTATCGCGCTGCCGGCGAAACGGCCTCGGAGCGGTTGCGCCGCGAATACGCCAGCGCGGATATGACCTTTTTTAGCCAGATCCGGGGCAAGGTGGGCGGACGTGTCTCCCGCGTATACTGCGTGGGGGCGACCATAACCCCTAAAATAACGTATTTTATTGAGGCCCTCGGCCTAACAGTGCTTGGCGTTTACAACATAACCGAAGCCGGCGGCTTCCCGATTGTCAATTATCCACATCGATATCGGCCAGGTGTGTGCGGCCTTGTTGCGCCGGGGTTTCAAGTAAAAATAGCAGAGGATGGCGAACTTCTCATCAAATCCTCAACCCTTCTGCTGTCGTACTGGAACCACCCTCATCTTTTGTCTCAAACCGTCGACGCTGACGGTTGGCTTCGTACAGGCGACTTAGCCGAACTCGACGCTGATGGCTTTGTCCATCTGATTGGTCGTAAAGAAGCGCTTATGCTGCTTTCTTCCGGGCGCAAGGTAATCCCGAACCGTATTGAAGCAGCCCTCAAAGAAAGTCCATTTGTGGCCCAAGCCATTGTTTTTGGCGATGATCGACCCCACATTACCGCGTTTATTATACCCGACCTGGAAGCACTGGCTGAAAGTTTTGAAGACAAGGTCAATAACCTTAAGGCCACCAACGCTACCGATGCTCCCTCTCTGCCGTGGTATTGGCTAGGTGATGATGAAATTAGCAAACCCATTGCTACCGAGGCCCACGGTGGTGTGAAGCGAAAACTCGATCAGGTCATCGACACCGTTAACCAGTCTCTGGATCTGTTTGAACAAATAGAAAATTATAGCCTTCTTGAGCATGCCTACAGCAAAATTGCCAGTGAACTGGCCGAGCTAACCCCCGCGCGCCGCCGCAGCATTGGCGAACGCTATGCTACGCTCATTGAGTCGATGTATCCTAAAACGTTTTTTCTGGATGATGAACAGATATCATGGGTTCACGTTAACCCCGAACGTATGCGCCAATTGCTCGAAAAAGAGACGATCCTGGATGCCTGGCTGGCCGACGCCGGTCTGGGATTTCTCTTCGACCTGGCCCAACGCAAGCAAATTGATGCGCCCTCGATTGTACACATTTGCGATACGGCAGCCAGCATCGCCCAAATGGTCAACGAAGAGCGCGCCCTTTCAACTGCGCTCATTGTCGGCGATCCGCCTCGTATCACCCGGCACCTGCCGCTCAGCCAAATTCAGTTACTTCAAATGGGTCACATCCGGCGTATGCGTAAAAATCTCACTGCATTAGCCAAGATGGTCGACGGCAAAGTTCTGGGCTATGTCATCGACAAACATGGCTATGTGCGCGGTATTCACAAGCTGGATGATCAGCTCGACTATCAAACCAACCACGCATTGTTAGGCCCTCAATTTCGGCGACATGCTGCCATTTCCGGTTTGTGCGATGCCCTGGTCTTTTATGTTCCGCGTGGCGGCAAACAGGTCAGAGTCTTTGCCGAGGGGCAACTGGTGGGACGTTACTCTAATGGTGACTGGTCGCAAGATGTCATGCCCCACGTTGATAATGTGCTGTCCCAGTTGGCCAACGAAAAAAGTGTCGATTTCGATCTCATCAAACGCCTGCTGCGCTGCGCGTTTCAAATGTCGGAAGATAATCTGGGAGCTATTTTTATCGTCGGTAATGCCGATGCCGTCATCGAGAAATCGGACGCACCGGAGATCAGCCATTTTGCCTGGATTTTCGGCACCGCGGTTAGCAGTCTATCGGATGAAGAATTGATCAACTTTGCCAAACAAGACGGAGCCACGGTCATCGACCAAAAAGGTAAATTTAGAGGGTGCATGGTGCTACTGCGCCCCGACTCTGGCACCAAAGCCGATATTGGTCCCGGCAAAGGAGCACGCCACAGCAGCGCGGCCAAAATAAGCGCCGAAACGCACTGCATGGCCATCACCGTTTCTCAAGATGGGCCGATCACCGTTTACAATAACGGTCATCGTGTTCTATCGCTGTAGATGTGAGAGTTGCCAAAAGGCTAAAACTGAATTATTCACGTTTCAGACTTAAAGAGCCACTTCGTTGATAACAAGCTGTTAGGCTAGCCTTCGACTTAACTTCAGCGTTATTTTGCCTGAGATGTACCGGATTCTGGCTAAATAACGCTTTCCTCGTTACTCCCCTGTAACCGATTTGTAACTCATTTGTGCAATAATAGTCTCATACAGGCTTGAACGTAACATATGTTCAGAGCACACGTAATCTATCAAATTTCTGCAAGGCCAGACGCCGATAGACGCCTACCTTGTGCGTTTGATACTTCAAACTCACCACCATTAACTAATCAATCTCAACGCATAGTTGAGGGAGGATAACATGTATCACAAAATTTTAGTTCCCCTAGATGGCACCAGACGTGCCGAAAGAATTTTGGACCAAGTTGAAGAACTAGCCCAAAACGACGAAGCGCAAATTATTCTGTTAAGAGTTATCGATCCGGTTCCGTCCTACTACACCGAAGCACTGCAAAGCGATGAAAAAGCCCCGCTGCAAAATCAACGAGAAATCGCTTCGGTCAATTACCTTGATCCCATCGATGATGATCTTGAAAACCGACGCCTAAGTGTAACCAAACGCATCGCAACCGGCCCGGTTGTAGAAACCATTGTCAACATTGCCGAACAAGAAAACGTCGACCTGATCGCCATGGCCAGCCACGCCCGCACCGGTTTGTCCCGCATGTTCCACGGCAGCGTCACCGACGAAGTCCTACACGCTACCAATCGGCCAATGTTGGTTGTTCGCGCTCTAGAAGACTAACTGTTAATTTCCGACCAGCACGACATTCATTTTGGAGGCGCATTTCTGCGCCTCTTTTTTTTATTGTAGCGGATCGTATCGACCGATCTGCTCACCCACCCCTTTGATAAAACCAGCATTTGTGCTACCATGCAGATCAAAATCCCCACATCTTTTTGAAGACCATGAACTTAGTTACCCTACAAAACGTCTCAAAACAATATAGCGAACGTCTCCTGTTCAACCAGGTCAATCTCCAAATTAACGAAGGTGACCGGATTGGGTTGATCGGCATTAATGGCAGCGGTAAAACCACGCTGCTACGGCTCATTGCCGAACTGGAACCGCAGGACGAAGGCAAAGTTACGGTTTGGGGTGGCGTTCGGGTTCAATATCTGGCCCAAGAGCCGGAACTGGACGAGAAGCTGTCGGTATTGGAGCAGCTTTTCTACAGCGACTCGCCTCAAATTCAACTGCTGCGCCGTTATGAGTGGGCCAGCCAGCAGCTACAGCACCAGCCCAACAGCGCCGAGTGGCAGGAAAAGGTCGCTGCTCTCAGCGATGAAATGGGACGCACCGGCAGTTGGGCCGCCGAGGCCAAAGCCAAAGCGGTTTTAACCCGGCTCGGTATTACGGATTTTGCGGCCGGAATTAAAACGCTCAGCGGGGGTCAGCGCAAACGTGTTGCTCTGGCTCAGGCGCTCATCGATCGGGCCGACTTGCTTATTCTCGATGAGCCAACCAACCACATCGACGCCGAAACAATTGCCTGGTTAGAAAGTTATCTGGCAACCGAACCCGGCGCACTGCTCATGGTCACCCACGATCGTTACTTTCTGGATAATGTTGTCAATCGTATTGTTGAACTCGACCGACGCGAGCTGATCAGTTACCCCGGCAACTACAGCCACTACTTAGAACTGCGTGAGGCGCGTCACGAGCAGTTGGCGGCAGCGGAAGATAAACGCAGAAACCTGCTCCGGCGCGAGTTAGAGTGGCTGCGGCGAGGCGCACAGGCCCGCAGCACCAAACAAAAAGCCCGCAAGCAACGTGTCGAGGCGCTGCAGCAGATCAGCACCGACCAGGGCCAGCAGGTGTCGATGGCGCTTACAAGCCGTCGGCTGGGCAAAAAGGTGCTGGAAGTCGACCAACTCGCCAAAGCATACGATCAAACCGTCATCTTTCAAGGGGTCAATCTCACCTTGGAAGCGGGCGACCGCATCGGCATTATCGGCCCCAATGGAGCCGGAAAAAGTACCCTGCTCGATATTATGGCCGGTAAAACCGCGCCCGACAGCGGGTCGGTGGTGTGGGGCGACACCGTTCAGTTGGGCTATTACGATCAGCAAAGCGACGACCTCATTGACTCGATGCGAGTGATTGATTTTATCCAAAAAGAAGCTCCGGTTATCCACACCAAGGATGGCCCGCTATCTGCTTTTCAAGTGCTGGAATGGTTCCTGTTTCCCAAAGCCAAACAGTACACCCAAATCGGCTCATTGAGCGGTGGCGAGCGACGGCGACTCTACCTGCTCTATACGTTGCTGCATAGGCCTAACGTTCTCCTCCTTGATGAGCCGACCAATGATCTGGATATTCAAACACTCAACGTTTTGGAAACGTTTCTCGACAGCTTCGAAGGTAGTCTAATTGTGGTCAGCCACGACCGCTATTTTCTGGATCGCACAGTCGATTTTTTGGTTAGTTTTGAGGCTGGTCAGGTCAGTTCTCGTTACCCAACGCCCTTTAGCTTTTATCAACAACTACAAGCGGAACAGCAGCGTGAGAGCCAAATTTCATCCGCTACCGTTCCTTCTAAACGTAAAGAAAAATCGCGTTCGACCAAACTTACCTGGAAAGAACAACGTGAGTTAGATGCGCTTGAAACGCAAGTCGAAACTCTAGAAGCCCGAAAAGCTACCCTACAAGCCGAGATCAATGCTAGTGGCGGTGATTACGTGCGTTTGCAGACGCTTGCTGAACAATTGCGAACCCTTGAGACCAATCTCGAAACGATGGTGACCCGCTGGTTTGAGCTATCGGAATTAGCTGGCGACGACATAGGGGGCAGCTAGACTTCTTGAATTCCTCACTATTGGAAATCCCTAATTCTTCCAACGAAAACCCAAGTTTTCCTATGCTTAAATTCTACATAATTTTACAATCCACCGGTGTAAACTTGTCCTCAATAATCCAACAAAATGTATTCGAAATTGCTTCCACAGTAAGTGAGCAGTAAAAAAGGCTCATATAGGGTTTCTCAAAAAGACTTACCTTCATACCTTAATCATTTTAGCGAAAAGGACAGAAATTTCATGCTACCCAACGTATTAACATCAAATGGTAGTACACATTCACCTATTTCTTATGATGAATATGAAACCGGCCAAGAGTGGGGCACCAAACTGGCTGAAGAATTTTATCACACCATTTCACCCAATGAGACCGATTTTATCGGAGTAGCCAAAAATGTACTTCATCAAATTTTCCCCATGAAAAAGCTTCGTACCAAATCGATTATCTGGTTTGATGAATACTATAAAGCCTTCCGGGCTTACTGTGTAAAGAAAAACGAAGAGCTTCGTACTCAAGCCGCCCCTTCTGAAAAAGAACTTCAAAGCCACGGGCAAAATCTGCAATTTCAGGAGAACCGTGAGCTAGAACACATTTTGAATACCCTAAATGCTTCTCTCGCTCACAGCGATGGTGGTGAGGAATTCTCCTGGGGATTTCATCTTGCCAATCCTTCCGGCAAATCGGAAGAATAAGACGTGGGCTATAAGTTTCATACACTGTCCACGCCGTTTTGATAATGATGTATTAAATATCTGATGTTTTAATGACCATACGCTTTTACTCTTATTCACCAAGGTAAGCTGATGAGAGGCACCAAACGACTCGCATCAGCTTACTTTCACGACTAATTTATTCTTCCTCATTTCTCCTTTTCTCCCAAAAATCGGAACCAACGCTCCTGCAATGGGGTGTAAACAGTGAAATGCCCTGACCAGTCGATGGGCATTATTACTACAGGAGCCTGCCAATCGCATTTTTTCGCGACAAAATGGCGATAACTGATCAAACTATACCCCCGAAGGAGACACAGGCGATGCTAAAGAACCGAATAAACCGCTCAGGGGCGCACACCTTCATGCTTGGTTGTCTTATGAGCCTGATGTTGTTTGGCTGCCAGACAACCCACACCGCAGAGGGAGGGCCACAAGTCGCCTCGTCGGCAACCTGCCCGGTTACGGAAGCGGTGAAGGTGAAGCCGCCGGACGATGCTGCGGTGCAAGGGGCTGCTGAGGAAAGCTATTACATTGTCAATAAAAACCGCTCGATTTGGGTCTCGGCCTGGTGGTACGCGCTTGATGGATATGCCTGGCAGGCGGGCGAACAGGGTAACAAAGTCGGCTGGTTCCGGCCGGCCGGAGCCGATTTGACCATTACCGGCCGCCCCTTAGACAGCCCACCGGCTGAACTAGAGGCGAGTGTACCGTGTTGCTATCAAGGCCGCTTCCAAGCTACAGGGTTGATGTTTCCGCGCAAGGGCTGTTGGGAGGTAACGGCCAAGGCTGGTGGTGAAGTGCTTACTTTTGTAGTTATGGTCGAAGGGTAAAGAATTTTCTCTGGTCTCAATTGAGAAGGCACCGAGATTAAAAGTATCCGTAGGACAAACTTAAGTTTGTCCTACGGATACTTTTAATAAATTCTGGGGCGAGCGCTATATGCGCTCCCAGATGACCTCGTAATCCGGCACGGCAGCTTTGATTAAACTATCGACCGGACAGTAACGGGCGACAAGATCTTTGAGACGCTCCAATTTCTTATCCGATTCCTCGGTTTTAATGCGAATGGTTAAGCGGACGACCTTGTAATGGACCGGGACATCATCGGCCAGCCCCTTACGGCCCCGCGTATCCAGCGTGCCTTCGGCGAAGGTTTCGAAGTCTTCATATTGAAAGCGAATTTTATCGGCCAACCTGGCCGTTGAGACATTCGCTCAGGCACAGAGGGCGGCCAGGATATATTCCAAAGGCGAAGGGCCGCGATCCTCGCCGCCTCGCGATGGCGGTTCATCGGAAATCACCGGCTCAAGGTGGCGAATGTGTATTCGCGAAGCTGAGTGGGTGACCATCTCGCCTCTGGCCCGATTGACAACGATATATTCCGGCGTATCTTTCATCGACATACTCCAATCAAGCACTAACCATAGAAATTTAATATTAACGATCCGATAATAATAAGAACAGCCCCGGCCCAAACCCGAGCGGTAACTTTCTCCAGGTGGCGACCAACCAGTAGCGGCGACAATAAAATGACAATTGGCACGTTTAAGCGCCCCAGGGTTAACACAACGGCAACGGGGGCCATATCCAGGGCTACCCAGCGTGCCCAAGTGGATAGGGCGACAAGAATGGCAGCCAAAAGTTGGAACCGTATCGTATCACCAGGGATATCGGCCAGACTGATCGGCCGACGTAGAACGATGAGAAGGATGGCATAAGCCAGGGCCGTAACCAACACGCCAATGGTAACGCCCAACAAAGGGGACGGCAGCGTTTCGAGACCGCTGCGAATGAAAACGGCGCTAACCGCAAAGCAGAAGGCCGTAGCCAAACCAGCTAATGATCGTTGCCATGTAACCACAATGGTTTCATCAGAAGTTGGGGAAGCGGACTGAGCGAGTTTAGATTTATCAGCCATTTGAAACCAGATAGACGCCAACTAACACCAAGGTGATACCAAAAATCACCGGCAGGCTGAGGAATTCGTTAAAGAATAAAAAGCCGATAATTAAACCAAACAACGGGATAGTTCCCAGTAAGGCGCTGGTCCGAGATGCGCCGACCAGTCTTTGGCTGAAGCTGAGGAATGTCCAGCCTACAAAAAAATGGACAAGACCGGCCAGACCAAAATTAATATAGGCTGAAGGCGGCGCACTAAACAGTAGGGTTAAATCTTCGGTTAAAAGCGAGATGATGACCAGGAAAACGGCACTGATAACGATCAAGATAAATGTAGACCAGTAAACATCAAGATTACGGCCCGCCCGTCGGTTGAAGGATTGAAACAAACCAAATCCCACCCCCGCTAAAGTAGCCCATACGACACCTGTCATATAAATTAGTCTCCCATGTGTGTAATAGTTTTTTTATTCCTTGTTGCCCTAATCGGTAGCTCTGCACGAAATCGTGGTAGCGTTAGAACCCAGGTTTTTCTTGAACATGAGACCGACAAAGGCTTCTAT
>JAGRBZ010000253.1 GCA_020433805.1 Anaerolineae bacterium | reverse complement strand
ATGTGAGTTTAAGAGGAGCAAGTTTAAGCGGTACGCTCATCGATAAAAATACTCAAATTGATGAAGGTTGGCTGTTGGTTTGGGAAATTGTTAATCTCGGTGCCGTTAACCGTGATCTCCATGGGTGCGATTTACAGCGGGCGGATCTCAGCAAGGCAAACTTAAGTCGGGCTAATTTATTTCAAGCTAATCTCGATAGAACCGATCTGTTCCGCGCCGATTTGAGCCGCGCCAACTTACGTGAAGCTAACCTGCGCGGAGCAAAACTTTTTAGAACCGACCTGCGCGGGGCCGATCTGCGCGGGGCCGATCTTTTAGGAGCCGACTTGACCCGGGCCAATCTGAAAGATACCGATCTGCGCGGAACACGCTACAACAACACAACCGTTTGGCCTCTCAATTTTGACGTTATCCTCACCGGAGCCAGCCAAACCATTTTATCCCCGTGATGTCATTGCCCAAAAGGCACCCCAAAAGGCACCCCATCCGGTTCCAACGATTGCGCCAAATACGAGCCAGAAAGCAGCCTCATTCCCCGTAATGCCGTTAAACCGCATTGTTAGAGCCGAGCCGGCAACTCCAAATACAGCGCCCATAATAGCCCAATACCGCATGGAATTCTTGAATTGGCGCAGCTTCTTGGCCTTCTGCCCCGTTAGTCCCCGCGTATTGGCACGGATCAGATACCCTATAAGAAAGATGGCGAGCAAGCCGGTTGTAGCGGCGATAGCAGCCCAAAATATAACCCAGCCCATAGACTAATTATTCGGACGTGATTCAGGTGGGGGTGAAGACGACAAATCCGATGCAGGAGTCGTCTCTTCGTTGTCCGGGTTTTCGGTGAGTTTGGCAATGATTCTTCTTAACACACCACCAAGCAGCATTCCGCTGCCGGCTCCCAGCAGTATTCCTTGCCAGGAGCCTTCTAAACCATAACCAATAGCCGCGCAAAGTAACGGGCTGGCTATTACAAGTAGCACAAAGTAATCTTTTGTATTCATGGATATTTATTCATACACCGTCGGCGTTTTTGACGTAAAATTTGTTTCATGGTATAGTTCGTCCACTGAGGTCAGTCAATGGTGCCTGGCCTATTTCCTGAAGTGAGACTCCAGTGACTCTTGATCTGGGGTCTTTTTTCTTTTAACCGATTTTAACACAGCTCACTTTACCTGACAATCATTTTGCTGATACACGGTTCGATGCTTTCTCATCGTAAGTTGAAAAAATTATTGTGGTTGTATGTTTGCTGCCTCGTTTTTTTGCCGCTCTTCTTCCCCAAGCATGTTATTGCCCATCCGCTTGATGAGTTTTACCAAGCCACATTTATTACACTGGCTCCGCGTCGCGTTAACCTGATGATAGAGCTTTATACCGGCGTTTTGGTTGCTCCGAAAGTTATTGAACTTATCGATACCGATGACGATGCGTTGATTTCTCAGGCTGAAGCGCAAAGTTATATTGAGCGTTTCATTACAGACGTTACCCTTGAAGTCGATGATCAACCGCTCGATTTGCAGATGGCTGATTATGAATTCCCTACGGTTTTAGATTTGCAGGCCGGGGTAGGGGTTATACGGTTGCAACTTTATGCCGACGTACACGTTGATGCCCAGACACACATGCTCTTCTATGAAAATAATCATTTTTCTGACGTAAGCACATATCTGGTTAATGCGTTGAGCGATAATCCTGAATGGGTTGAGATTAGCCAACAAGAAAAAGATGTGTTTCAAAAAAGTGCTCGGCTTGAATATGTCGTTAGTAATGAAGCTCCAATCGATATCGAACAAGACAGTGCGTCATTTACGGGCGATGTAGCAGGCGGTGTCACGGAAGGGCAAAAGCAGCTTGCCGGATTTCTTTACAATAGTGAGTTATCACCGTTTCTAATTGTGGTAAGTTTGGGCTTGTCAGTTGTGTTAGGTGGCTTACATGCTTTAACACCTGGTCACGGTAAAACTTTGGTAGCAGCCTATTTAATCGGTAGTCGAGGAACCATTCGCCATGCTATGGTTTTAGGGGGAATTGTTACCTTTACGCACACTGCCTCTGTAATTGTCATTGGTCTATTGGCTTTACTGGCCAGCCAGTTTATTGTTCCTAATGTGTTGGTGCCGTTGTTAGAAATTATTTCGGGGCTGTTAGTCGTTTGGATAGGATTTCAGCTTTTGTGGGGGCGCTGGATAGAATATCGTCGTGGTTCACATCAGGAGCATGATCATCATCACCACCATAATGAAGATGACCATGCTTACGCGCACAAGCACGGGTTACCGCATCACCATCATCCTCAAGAAACGGTTACATTCGGTAGCCTTCTAACGTTAGGTATCTCCGGTGGTCTCATTCCCTGCCCGGAGGCTCTCGGCGTTATGCTGATTGCTATCGGCCTTAATCGAATTTTACTGGGGCTGGGGCTGGTTGTGGCTTTTAGCTTTGGACTGGCCGCAGTTTTGATCATCATCGGCGTCTTGCTGGTTAAAGCTAAATCGATACTGGCCCGCTTCGAAAGCTCGAACACGCGCTGGCAGACCCTGCTGCCGCTTATCAGCGCCGTTATCGTAACTTTATTGGGAATAGGTATTTTTGTTAAAGGTGTGCTGGCGTATATCTAAAGTTCAATATCTCGATGTGACAAAAAATTAGCCAGAGAGGATACAATTAACCCGTAAGTAGGGCTTATCATATCGTCTCGTGGCTAACATTAGGTCACAAAAACCTTAATACATCACTAGACTAGCTCGTCGCAAATCGGCTCATATCTTCGCTAGCATAAGTGCTAACTGCGGCATTGGCCTGCTTACGGGCCTCCAATTTGTCGATGACTTCTCCTAATCGTTCAGCCGGGATGGTACAGGTCATCTCATCAGGGCCCATGCCGGTACGTACTCGGCTTAACATACAGCCGGTACTCATCGCCACTTCGTTTTGCTCCACAGACATAGGGACAATGTGACACTGCGGTTTCCCTACAATCGGCATATTGCCAAAGCCATCGTGAATGACCATGCTTTGAAAAGCATTGAGCCGCAACAGGATAACATCAGGATCAACAGATGTATTAGCCAAGGGGCCATAAGTGATGTATTGGGGCTTCTCACTGAGGGCGGGTAGTTGCATTGCTTCTTCAGGTGTTACCCATTCACATTCTAAAATGCCCTGCACATCTTCGTTATTCATAACCTCTTCCAGCGATTTTAAGCCGTGGGTTACGCTTCCGACACTGCAATTGAAGTGATCCTGCGGCACGGTAGTAAATGTTTGGTCTTGAGCTTTTATCCAAAAGACGCAACCGGCGGCAACCTTGCCGGTTCGGCCATCGGCGCTGGGCGGGGGCATAGGCCCTTCATAAAAGTTAACCCCAGCCGGGGCATCTTGAGAAAATGTGATAGCGATTGGGGCATATTTTAACCCTAGCACTTTTGTGAGCCTCTGCGCTAGCTCACTCCAACTGCTTGCACGCATAAAAATCCTCCTGGTTAATAATGAATAGAATTAGTTTTGCCGACATTTTGCACATAGCCCCTGAAACTCGAGCAAATGGTTGCGAATTTGAAAATCAAATTTTTGAGCTAACTCATTCGCCAGTTGATCGGCCGTGCAGTTATCAAACTCGATTGTCATATTACAGTTAGTGCAAACCAAATGGTGATGCCCCCCTGAAGCCGATACAAATCGCTGCGTGGGGTCGTTCAAATAAAGCGGTCGAATCAACTTGAGATCAACCAACAATTCTATGGTTCGATATACCGTTGCCCGACTAAGCTTTGGATAGATTTTTTTGCCCTCCTCTAAAATTTGGCTATGGCTCAAATGCTCCGGCTCATTTTCCAAAACTTCGATAACCGCCAATCGTGCCGGAGTCATTTTAAAGCCGGCCTTTTTAAGATTTTTTGCTAAATTGATTATCTTCGACACAACAGCCCTAACCCTTGCTTATTGAGACAATAATCTCAATTATGATGACAAACTGCTGTTTGTCAAAAATTTGCCGTTACGAATAGTTGCAACTGTAGGTTTGACACTGCTTTCGGCTAAATTATAATGTCTTCGATGAAATATACGGAAACGCATTCCCCGTCGTCTGAAATAAGCCGCAAACCGATAATAGGGTTTTTTCGCTCCAAGGCCGCGCTTCGCCTTGTGCTGCTTATCTTGGTGCTGGCGGCATTTATTGTCATTCGTGACAACGCCCTCTCTGACTCGCTGGGGAGCCGTGCCCAAACCTTTGTCACCATTTTTCTCAGCATCTTTATCGAGGCTGCCCCTTTTTTGTTGGCCGGTTCCGTGGTTTCGGGGCTGTTGGAAGTCTATGTTAATAAAGAGTTGCTTTATCGATTTGTCCCCCGTAATCCCATTTCGGCAGCCTTGGTAGGTGGTGGTATGGGACTCATTTTTCCGGTTTGTGAATGTGGCGTTGTGCCTGTTACCCGGCGTCTGTATCAGAAGGGGCTGCCTATTTCTATGGGCATTGCTTTTATGTTAGCCGCTCCGGTTATCAACCCCATTGTTTTTGCCAGCACATATGCCGCTTTTGGCTGGGGGCCCATCCTTTTTGGCCGTTTTGCTTTAAGTTTTTTGATTGCGTCAGCTATCGGGTTTGTTTTTCATTTTGCCGATCCGAAAGAGGTTCTGCGTTCGGAACAGTTATCCTCAATTGAACATAACCATCATCATGATCATACCCATACCGATAGTAAAGGACCCCGTTTTTGGAACGCGCTGAGTATCGGCGGCGACGATTTTCTTGATATGGGACGTTACCTGGTCGCCGGTTCGATGCTGGCTGCCGCTATGCAAACGCTGGTTCCACAGCCCTATCTTCTGGCTCTGGGTGAAGGCTCAGTTAGCTCTATTGTGGCTATGATGATATTGGCATTTGTGCTCTCGGTTTGTTCCACGGTTGACTCGTTTCTGGCGCTGGCTTTTGCCAATTCGTTCCCCCCGGCGGCTATTTTGGCCTTCCTTGTTTTTGGGCCGATGGTCGATATAAAAAGTTCTCTGATGTTTTTAGGCGTTTTCAAGCGCCGTATTGTACTTTATCTCATTCTGTTGCCCTTGATGGCGACACTTATGATAACCGTCTATCTAAACCTTAATGTGAGTTGGTAACGATGAAATCGAGTTGGAAAGCCATTATTCTCATCGCGATGGGACTGTTTTTATTTAGCCGTGTTCTAAGTGGAAAGCTGTTTTTCTACATCAACGAGCGCTTTCTTTGGTTAACTGTTTTTGCGGCGTTTGGCCTTCTTTTAGTGGGGATTAGCTATCGATATCGCTCACAACATGATTCTCATGCCGATGACCACCACGATCATGATCACGATGGTCATCATCACGCCCAGCTTAATTGGATAAGTTTGCTGTTGATAGCTTCGCCCATTGTCTTGGGAGTGGTAATTCCCCCTAAACCATTAGGCGCAGCAGCGATGACCAACCGTGATATCAGTATCGAGTCGCTAACATCGGCCACCGCACCGCAGAACGACACTGTTTTATCTAAGCCCCAGGGAGAGAAAAATATACTCGACTGGATCGTTGAATTTAGACAGTCGTCCGATCCGGCCACACTAGCCGGACAAGAAGTTAAGTTGGTTGGCTTTGTATATCGCGACGAACGTTTCGCCGATGAAAGGTTTATGGTTAGCCGTTTTGTCGTAAGCTGTTGTGCCGCCGATGCCGCACCGTTAGGGCTTGTGGTCAATTGGCCCGATAGTATGGCGTTAGCAGACGATCAATGGGTTGAGGTCTCGGGTATATTACAGCCGGGTGAGTTCGATGGCGAGTCTATGCCTGTTGTTGAGGCCGTTTCGGTAACATTGACCGATGTTCCTGATCAACCGTATCTCTACCCATTCTAAATACCCTCCGGTTGTTTATAAAGACGTATCTTATGATGCAGACCTTATCTTTTTCTCGATTACATATCACCCGCTTTGATCGCATTGTGGCGTTTGTGCTGCTGGGGTTGGCCTTGATTACAACCGGGCTTGTGTGGCGAGGAGAGCAGGTTGGGTTGCAGGTGGTGAGTACTACCCCTGGTCAGTCTGCCACCGGCGTGTCGACCAAAGCCGGCATCAAGGTGACCTTCGATCAACCCATTGTGGCTCGCGACGAGGCGCAAATTCCGCTCACCTTTACGCCTCCGGTAAGCGGAACCGTACGTTGGGATGGCGCATCCCTCCTATTTTCGCCTGACATCCCTCTCCGTTCGAATACCGTTTATACAGCCACCCTAACCGAAGATCTTGTCAGCCGGCGTGGTCGCCCTCTTCACGATCCTGTTCAATGGCAGTTTCAAACCGGCCAGCCGCGTCTACTCTATATTTCTAAGGATGAGAATGGCAGTGATCAAGTTTTTCTCATCGATCCGGAAGATAATTCTCCTGTGCAGCTTACAGAAGAAGCTTATGGCGTGTTCGATTACGCGCTCTCGCCAGATGGAACAACCATTGCCTATTCCGCGCTGCGTGAGGATGGCGGCAGCGATTTGTGGGCGAGCACGTTAGACGGCCAAGAGCACTATCCGCTGCTAATCTGCCCTGAAGCCGTTTGCAACGGAGTAGCCTGGCAGCCCAATAGCGAGAGGCTCATTTATGAGCGCCGGGTGATGCCTATCCCCGGTTCTGCGCCAGGGCCGCCACGGCTGTGGTGGCTCAATTTATCGACCAGCGAGACCGTGGCTGTCTTTGATGATAATCAAATTCTTGGTTATGGGGCTACCTGGGCACCGGACGGCGAATGGGTAAGTTACGTGGCCCCAAGCAGCCAGGGCGTTCAGATTTATAACGTCAATGACGGACGTAATGTGCTTATTCCCAGTCGGATAGGCAGTTTGGCAACGTGGAATCCACAGGGCGACTCGCTGTTGGTAGCGGACATTCAACCTGGTGATGAGGGTTTTTCAGTTCATTTGCTAAAAGCATCACCGGCTACCGGAGAGTTGGTGAATATTTCAGGAGCGGATCAAATCGTCGAAGATGGTTCACCCACCTGGTCGCCGGATGGAAAATGGATAGCCATTACCCGCAAGGCAGCTGGAACATCTATGGGCAAACAAATTTGGTTGATGCGTCCTGATGGCAGCGAAATTCGGGGGTTAACGAATGATACGAATATTCATCACGGCTTGCCTGCCTGGTCGCCCGATGGCCGGTATTTAGCCTTTCAACGGTTTCCGTTGCGTGAAATAGATGCAACACCAGAGATTTGGTTGATGGATTTAGAAACCGAAACGATGCGCCAATTGGCAACGTCCGGTAATCGACCAACGTGGGTGCCTTGATTGTAAGGTTGTGGGAAGCTTTAAAAAAGAAATGCTGCCCCGATGGAAACATCGAAGCAGCAACATAGAGAGAGAGGAGGTCCAGTACCTATCATCCTGGAC
This sequence comes from Anaerolineae bacterium, assembly GCA_020433805.1. Taxonomy (GTDB): domain Bacteria; phylum Chloroflexota; class Anaerolineae; order 4572-78; family J111; genus JAGRBY01. Next base: position 4,850 of record JAGRBZ010000253.1, on the reverse strand, counting down.
GCTTCTGAAGTATAACATACGAACATTACGATTTACATTACAACGAAAGAATTCGAAAGTTTTTATCGAAAAGATTCTTACTTTTTTTTTATTAAATCTTAATGGATTTTACATGTGAAGCCCTTATACTAATAGACAGTAAAGTGTTGAGCCTCTCCTTTCTCTTTCAGTCATAAGTCCTCCTTAAAAAGCCGGGCCACTAACCCGGCTTTTTCCCTTTTCTCTCGTTTTGTTTTTTATACAAGCCTAACCCATCTCTAATTTTGGACACCCATCGACTGCGTGCATTTCTGTTTGGGGCAAGCCGCGCTCATAGAAACACTGAAGCACTGAATGGGATGATGTCACCGAAGGCCTTATTTTAACCGTACAGGCTTTGTTGCCACAGAGGGATGTGAACCCCATAGCTTGAGAGTCAGTGTTTTCATTTCCATCATTAATTCAGTGTTTCTATCCCGCCCCATAACTAAAACGCACCCCAATCGACTCGAGTAGTCGACCAATGAGGGCGCTGTTTTTCTCATTATCCTCTGGGATTTTTCGGATCGCCGGAATGGAGTGTGGTCATAGTCGTTGCCTGATGTAAGGTTAGGTCTCGGGGTCGTCTTTTTTACTTCTCTCTTTAGCCTGATTACGCATAGCTCTGGCCTTTGCTTGCAGGTCTTGGAAAAAGTCAGTGTCAACAATCTCATTAACCTGTTGCTTTTTCTTGGCCTGATCAATCTCGATACGCAACTGTTGAACTTCGCGCTTGAGTTCTTTCTCGCGTTGTAAGGAGTTTTGCAGGTCCTGTAGCATCGTGTTAATGCCGTCTGCCAGGTTGGATATTTCATCCGATCCCTCAAATGAGAGCCGTTTGGAGAAATCGCCGCTTGCCCCAATTTCTTGAACCCCCGTGTGCAGCGACGCAACCCGAGATAAAACCAGTCTTTCTAACATCAACAGGGTCAAAATAATGAAGACGACTCCCACAATAAGGAGCGCTGTAATTAACAACTTTAAACTGGTTTGGCTTTGGGTATAGACGGTTCTTGGCATTTCTACTTCTAAAAGTAACCCTGGTTGCCCATCAATATCTGGTAGCACCATATAGCCCGCCAAACGTTCTGAGCTAAGGGGTTCTATCAGTATTGGCGTCTCCTCTGTGATAGAAGCGATAATCGATTCGAATGTCGCCATTGTTTGGGGTTCATCTAACCGATGAAAGGTAAGCACAAATTGCGTGCGGGTCTCTAACTGCGAGACGAGTTCATCATTAAGATAGCGCCCCATAACTAAGGTGCCTTGAATTGGCCCTTCAAAATCATTGGTTACGATGGGGCGGGAGCCGACCAGCATCGGGTTTTCGGGAAACAAAATAAAACCGGATCTTACACTTGTTGTCTCGCTATGCTGGAGAAACTGGTTGTTTTCGGCAAAGTGGGTAGGAATACTCTCGGCTAACGGGACTTCGATGCCGTTTACTAAATCAAATGCTTTACTGTAAACGATTTCATGAGCGGTGTTGAAAAAAAGCACAGCATTGAGTCCCAGATTAACAAAGGTACTGTCCAACATATTTTGATCAATATAGTCTTGGTTGCTGTCCTGGATGAAGGTATAGGTGTCGTCCCAGGGGGCATAATCCCCGGTATTTCTTTCCATCGTATCAACTTCTGTAATAAATGCTTCATAAACTCGCTGGACATTTCGTTGGGCAACCTGATCTTCTACCTGAGCAAAGCCATCAAGTAAAACATACCGCAAGGCAAAATAGAGAACAATAATAAGGGCGGTTAGGGTTAGCCCAATAAATATGAGCGTCTTTTTCCGCAGGGTCATGATACTTTCCTCCCAATAGGTAAAACGCGGCGAACGCTACAAATCTAACATCTCGAAAATGCTTGTGGCGCTGGTCCGCCGACTGCGCCGTTTCAATCGCCAGTTGAGAAGACTGGTTTCATAATTGGTTCGCATTTTGGCGATGGCCACTATTGCACCCACCGCCGACAACAAAGCAATCGGTAAATAAAAGTAGAAATTGCTGATGTATGACCATTGATTGCCGATAGCAAGGGCGATGCCCGTTAGCACACAGCCTAAAATCGTGCCAAAGGCGTATAGATAGCTGTCCATGAAAAGACTAACCCGTCCCCGACGCTCTTCCGGCACGAGCGCTTGGAGTGACTTTTGGGCCGATTCGTCGATAGAGTCTTTGGTTAGATAGGGGATGCCCAAGCCCAGCGAGGCGCTGATTAAGCCGGGAATAGCCAACACACCGGCCACACTGGCTAACAATACGGACGGTAAAATAAAAAACGTATTTTTTAATGCTATTCTTGTAATAATTCGACTGGTGAGTAATCCCTGGGTAGCGACGGCGATAATGGTTAAGACCAAATGATAAGTGGCATAAAACGTTTGGAAACTGCCGGCTTCGCTTAAGAGCGGGGCCTGATCAGACTCAACGAGAAAGTGATACTCCAGTACAGTAAGTGCTAAATAGACTGCCAGCATAGAAAACATCAAAAAACGAAAGGAAGGTACTTCGCGAACAAAGCCCCAGCCCTCGGTTAACGTCTCGCGTATCGTTTCTGGCTTGTATTGCGTTGGCCGAATTTTTACCTTAGACAATCTGCGGCTGAGTAGAATAAAGGCCAATAAAAAGAGGAGCGCATTGAAGAAAAGCAGTTCTCGTGAGGTAACGTTGATGTAGTCGGGTAAAAATGGAAACGCACCGGCCAAACTCAGCCCTAAAATTTGTCCGGTAAAGGCCCAACTCGATATGACGGGAAATATTCGGCGGGCTTGAGCCGCGTTAAACATATCGTTGGCCAATACCCAAAAAACAATGGGAAAGAATAATCCTTGTTGTTCGGCCAACAGATAAAGGGTGGAGTAGTTGAACCACTTTGGCAGCAAATCGCCGGCGAACATGAAAGGTAAAATGATGTAGGCCAGCATCAAAATCAGACACATCACCTGCATCACTCTGATGCGATTAAAACGGTCAACCACAAGCGACTGAACGCCGGTTGTTAACACAATAAGCAGCATATTGACGCTCCACACAATCAGAAGTCCGTTGGGGCCAACATCGCTTAAAAAACCGCTTATCGCCACGACATCCGATAAATTGAGCGCGAGGGAGTTACTTAAAAGAAGAAATCCTAACGTGAGAACAAGCCCTCGTTCGGTTGGGTAAAGTCTAAAGAGACGGTCTAGAAATGCCATTCCTGTTCTTTCAAGTAATAGCTGGCAATGCGTTGTGGGCTATATGGTGCTTTAGCCGATTTATACGACGCTGAAGATAGGGCGAAAAATAACCTTCATATTTGGGCCATAGATCAGGATTGCGCCAGTCATTCCCTGTGATGTAGCCCCGGCATGTAGGGGCGTTGCAATTGCATTCGAATTCGTCATACGGGCTGCCGTCGCTCATCGCGTAATCGAAACACACCTCTTCGCCTGGCTCTATGTTTCGCATAGCTACCAGGCTGATTTGCCCGCTCAAACCGGCATTGGGTTCGCAGGAGTGATTAACATAGTCGGCTGGCCCGATTCGGCCGGGTATCAAATACAAATTGTCCTCTATTTGAATGCTGCGTCGCTGCTGCGCTTGCGTAAAATGAACAAGCTGTGGTTCACTGACAACTTCGCCTCCCCACACGACAAGCAGTTCTCCGGCGTGTATAAATGTTCGGGCGATAACGCCGTGTCCCCCTTTATCAGGCTCAGCTTTGCTTATCAATTTTGGCGATAGATAAGACGTTGGCTGTTCAAGCATGCCCATGAGCCTCCTATATTTTTTGCAGTAAACAAAGCATGTATTGGGACGCCGCAGAGTTATCAAACGGCTGCCGCAGATCAAAGTCGCCGTGCCAGCCAATAACGCGTAACCTGTTCGATAGCTGAGCCAACAGTGGAAACTCTTGAGGCGAGAACAACCGCTCCGTTGCCTTGTAGACTGTCGTGAATTCCTGTCCCTTATTACAAACGTACATTTTTGTTTCTACTTCGGCGGTGGCGGTAATACAATCAAACACGGGATTGTTGATAGCCCAATGGATAATGACTTTAATATTGTCCCGTTCTCCCTCATAATGAAAAGAGCCATAATCTTGAAGAGAACAATAGCGCGGATGGGTGTATTGAACCAAATAGAGGCCCTGAGGATTGAGATTGTCGGCAACAGCATGAAAGTGGCGGATAACATCATCATTGGTCAGTAACGGATCAAAGCCATCGAACATACAAACGGCCATATCAACCGGCTGCTCAAGTTGAAATTGACGCATATCGCCCACAACCCAGCTTAAATTGTCTGCTTTACCTCCCGGTTGCTGCTGCGCAAAGGTAATCATCTCCGGGCGCAAATCCACACCAACTGTCTGTATGCCTCGTTGAGCCAGGGTTCGCGAATGATAGCCGGGACCGCAGGCAATCTCAAGTGCGGACTTTAGCTCTAATCCGGTGTAGTAACGGTATGCTTCCAGAAAAAAATCTACCTCTGGCCCTACGTCGCGACTCAATGCAATATCGTAGTAAAACGCTTGTTGGTATATCTTGTTATGTTGTTCCATTACATCATCCGACTTGAGCAATTGGTGAAGGTGATGCTCGACCTGGTACCGTTGAGGTTATCATCAGAAACGGTCACTGAATAGCTGTAAAATTATCTGTTATAAAATAGGAATGCAATAGCCAATTGCCGAAAGGAAACGGTCTGAGCCTGATCGATAGTGTTTACAAACACGCACATAAAATGGTAACAGTTTAAGCTGGTTTCGTCAACCGTACCAAAGATACAACAGCAATTCTCACTTTAAAGATAGATTGGTCCAGTTTCCTTATCAACGTTGTATTAAAAG
>JAGRBZ010000252.1 GCA_020433805.1 Anaerolineae bacterium | reverse complement strand
TAAGCTCCTGGTTAACGGTTATCAATTCTTCGTTGGTAGACTGCAATTCCTCTTTGCTGGTTTCCAACTCCTCAGTTGTAGACTGCATTTCTTCATTCATCGATTGCAGCTCTTCATTCGAAGCTTTTAACTCTTCATTCGAGGTCTCATACTCTTCAACGGTGCTTTGGAGCTGCTCTCGCGTACGTTGCACTTCTTCTTCCAAACGAGAAATGAGCTGAGTAGCATTTTCGTCAATAGTTTTGGTGATATCAGTCGAGATACCCACCAACTCTTTTTGCTCTTCAAAAATAACTTCGATGTAATCTCTGGGAAAACCTGGTTCTTCGATGGGACCAACATGAAGTTTTATGCTGGTTGGTTCTTGGTTGATTTCAGCGTGGAGATAGCGCGACTCGGTCTTTTCTCCTTTTACAAAGGCCTGATACAGGGCTGTTCGCAGATCGAGCCTAAGCCCCGGTACAATCTTGTGCAGAATATTTTGGGTAACCGGCCCCTCTTGCTCTTTAAGGTAGCGGTCGGCTCCGCTAAAAATATGGGTAATTTCATAATTATCATTGACAATAAGGCGGGGCGGGGCGTATTTTTTTAAGGTCCAAGCTTGATAAAGATCTTCAAGGCTGGTTGTCTTAGAGCCAGGCTTCTGATTTTTTGTCGTTTCATCGCTTAAATTATCCGTTTTTACCAAAGGTAAACGCGGGAAACGCACTCCGGTTGAAGCCGAGTCGCGTCGTTTGAAAATACGCTGTTTCTTTCTCTGGGCAATAAATAAATTCGTAGCCGGATCGGTTGACTCCGATGATCCTAAGAAGAGGTAACCAGAGGGGCGCATCGCATAGTGAAAAAGCTCAAACACTTTTTCTTGAATATCTCGATCAAGATAAATGAGTAGATTTCGGCAGGAAATGAGATCGAGCTTGGAGAAAGGTGCATCTTCGATTAGATTGTGAATGGCAAAGAGAACCGATTCGCGAATCTCTTTTTTTACACGATAACCACTAACCTCATCCGTAAAAAACCGGCGCAGTCGTTCCGGAGAAATATCGGCGGCAATCGATTCCGGATAAAGACCTTCACGAGCAAAGGCAATAGCCTCATCATCAATATCGGTCGCAAATATCTGAAGCGAAATGGGCGTATCGGCTAAAGAAGCATATTCATTCAAAAGCATGGCGATAGAATAAGCTTCCTCCCCCGTAGCACAACCGGCTACCCAAACGCGAATTTGGTCTTTTGCTTTTTTATTCAGGAAAAGTTTGGGAATAATTTCCTTTTCTAAAACCGCAAATGACTCTGGATCACGAAAGAAATTCGTTACGGAAATTAAAAAGTCTTTGAACAGGGCATGGACTTCATCAGGATTATTGCGTAGATAGGCCAGATACTCGGTAATTGAGTTGATTTGATTGACTTGCAAACGTCGACTTATACGGCGGAGAATGGTTGAGCGTTTATAATGGGTAAAATCATGACCGGTTTTGGCCCGCAGTTGGGTGAAAATACGGGTTAGTGCCTCGGAGTCATCTTCGGGCAGGGCCTCTTCTTCGTCCGGTAGTTGAATTTTATCCGCACTATCTTTATAGCCTATCAATTTTTGGGCCAGTTCGGCCGCTGTGCCGACCAGATCAACCAGCCCGGTTCTCATAGCGCTTTTGGGCATACCCTCATATTCGGCATCGGTGGTCGACTGGGCCATGGTAATTCCGGCACGTTCTTTGACAGCCCTTAAACCTAGTGTGCCATCGGTGCCGGTGCCGGACAATACCACACAAATGGCATTCTCGCCTTGATCATCGGCTAATGAGCGAAAGAAAAAGTCAATAGGCGCGCGATGACCACGCCTTTCTAGCGGTTCAGACAGCAAAAGTGTACGATTTTTAACAGAAAGACTTTTTCCGGGAGGAATAACGTAGACTTGATTCGGTTCAATACGTGTGTTATCTTGAACTTGCATCACTTTCATACGGGTGTGATTCTGTAACAGCTCGGCCAATTCGCTTTCGTGGTGAGGCGCTAAATGTTGAATTAAAACAAAGGCCATGCCACTATTTTGGGGCATATTCTGAAAGAACTGTTCAAATGCCTTTAATCCCCCTGCCGAGGCTCCAATACCAACAATTGGAAATTCGCTCTGCTGCTTGGCAGTAGCAGTCTCTTTCTCTGAATTATCCTTATTGCTGTGCTCTTCTGGAGAATAATTGGCATCGTCGTTATTCTCGCTCGGCGCATAAGTATTTCTTTTTTTCTCTGCCATAGTGTGGGGCCTCTAACGCAAAAATTAGATAAAACTTCTCCCCTCATATATGCCATCATTGGTAAAAGTTGTAGTAATATAGCAAATATCGTAGTGCTGCGCTATGCAGTAATATGAGATGGCATTGCTTAGTCGAGCAGGTATTACACCAACATGAAAGCGTGAGGAGAAGAGCCGTAAAGATTAGTTGAAGAAGCTTACTTGGGAGTGGGTTTGATGTCAAATCATCGTTTTAAGACTATTGGAAATTTCAAGAATCTCTGGGCGGCCTGAGCAGAAAAGTAGGCTATATAGCTCTCACTGCCATTAAGTTAAGCCCCCCCGGCCCCCCAAAGGGGGGAGAAAGGCGTCAAATTCCCCCCTTTGGGGGGTTAGGGGGGCTAATGTCAGTCACTAACTTAATGGCAGTGTATATAGCTCTATCGGGCTATTTGAAAATTACCCAGTTGAGTGTGGTATATTGATTTTTAATATTTTACAATAAAAATGGTGCGTATGTACAGAGTAATATACACTCTTATCTTTGTTAGGTGGCATTAGGTTTTTGAAATATCAAAACTGTTTTGGTTAGTTAGTAGTTCTTGCTTTGTTCTCCGCATTACAATATTCATTGAAGTTCTCATTTGTAATCCACCATCTTCACATCAACCTAAACCGCTTTATCAATGAACAATAACGTACATCAAGGATCATGTATTCCTATGGTCTAAAGGAGTTATTTTGCTATGGACTTAGATAGTATTAAGGAAAATTTGGCTGTTTCTTTGGAAGAAGCCAAACAAGAACATCAAGAAGTTAAAAAACGGCTTGAAAATAAACCATCATTCGGATTAGGTGAGGGCGCAACATTGGCCTACTCGTGGGAAATGAGTTTGGCCCGGCGAGGTGAAATTGAAGCCCGTATAGAGTCGCTGCAAGAGGCTGTTGACCGGATCGAAAAAGGCACATACGGTTATTGTCGTAATTGTAACCGGCCCATTAATTCCGAGCGATTAGAGATTTTACCTACAACAACCTTATGTACCTCGTGTGCAGCAGAAGGAAAATAATGTAGTTTACGATAGTGCAATAACTAAATAATACCCTCACGAACAGCGTATACGGCCGCCTGAATGCGGTTGCGTACGCTTAATTTTTCTAAGATACTTCGTACATGATTTTTTACTGTATTTTCACTGATTTTGAGATTATCAGCTATTTCTTGATTTGTTTCTCCTCGGGCAACGCATTTGAGAACTTCAAGTTCTCGATTCGAGAGGATTTTAACGGATTGCTCTTCTTGCATAACCCCGGAAGTTTGCCAAAAATCTTGAACAATTTTGGTGGCAATAGCGTCGGGCAGCGCTTTTTCTTCCCGTCGAACTTGCTCTAACGTATCAAACAACTGCTTAGGTTCAAAGTATTTCGGAAGATAACCATCTGCTCCCGCTTGAATCGATGTAAAAAGCTGATCGTCACCATCTAAAACAGTTAAAATAACGACCTTGGTACAAGGCATCTCCTTTTTGATGATTTCTGTTGCTTCAAAACCATTCATATCCGGCATGCGAATATCCATCAAAACAATGTCAGGCTTGAGTTGACGGGCTAAATGTATGCCCTCTAAACCATTGCCGGCTTCGCCAACGAGGCTTAAATTCGTCTGATAGTTTATTAATGAAGCAATACCTTTTCGAAATATGATATGATCATCAACAAGCAAGATACGTAAAATGTCGCTATTGCGCGGTTTTGATAGGGGTTGTAATTGTACATCCATTTTGTACCTCCCCGGTTACAAGTTGCAAAATGCTTAATATCTATTCTAATAGTAATATAGTCCAGTTAACATAGAATGAACACTAGTTCATGTTCTCTATTGTAACACAACTATCTACTTATCCTATATAACTAGCTTATGTAACTATATGATACAGGAGAGAATGGTGTTTGTCTGTAGGGAAAGTATTACAATGCAGATTTTATGTTCTAGAAAGCTGTGGCACATCCTGTATGTATTATGGAGTATCGTTAGTGTCTCTAAGTTTTCGCCATAATTTGAGCCTTTGTTTATTGCGTAGTGCGTAATGCGTATTGAGTGCTTTTTTACGTACTACGCAATACGCACTCCGTTTTATGAATCGTTGTGGCGAAAAACTAATGACACTAACGAGTATCTAATCTTCTAATAGATAAGTTAGCTAAACATCGTACAATGAAAGCCATTATGTCATGCCCGAATCTCTTTGTCGGGCATCTAGCAAGGTCTTTAGGCGTAGATTCCCGCTAAAAGCAGACTCTGCGGGAATGACGGGAATGGATTGCACATCTTTTATCCGTTTTGTCTGTAAGCAACTCATTTTGTTTAACAACAGTTACATCGTGGCAGGAGATGGTGTTATGAGAGCAATATTACAGCGCGTCAAGCAGGGGCACGTTTCGGTTGATGAGCAGATAGTCGGTCGGGTAGCATCCGGATATGTTATTCTTCTCGGTGTTACGCAAGGGGACGGAGAAAAAGAGGCGCGCAAGCTGGCTGAAAAAACCGTGCATTTACGTGTGTTTGAGGATGAGCAAGGTAAGATGAATCGTTCCTTGCTGGATGTTGAAGGTGGAATGCTGGTCATTTCGCAATTTACATTGTATGCGGATGCTAAAAAAGGGCGTCGACCCAGCTTTACGCAAGCCGCTGCTCCGGACATTGCTGAACCGTTAGTTGATCGATTTGTGGCGATGGTGCGCGAGTTGGGGGTTAACCGAGTCGAAACCGGCGTTTTTGGGGCCGAAATGGTGGTCCACATCGAGAATGATGGGCCGGTAACAATATTGCTTGATACTGAAGCGTTATAAGTTACAAAAAATAGCGATGGAGAGATAAAGAGATTAGGAGATTCCTAAATCCAATCTCCCAATCTCTAATCTCCAATATCAGCTTATTCCATACTGGGTACGTATAGCTGATTGGTATAATCTTTGATCATTCGGGTCATACTAAACTCCGGGGCCACCGTGCGAATGGCCTCTTTAACGAGTTGCACCCACTTGTGCGGAGTCCCGTCACTATCACGATCATAAAACGCGGGTATAAGCTGTTGTTCAAGCGTTTCGTAGATTGAGGTCGCGTCGGCGTGGTTTTGGTCATATTCACTATTGTACTGAGCCTCGGCATCACCAATGGCCCAGCCGTTCTTGCCATTATACGCTTCGTCCCACCATCCATCTAAGATAGAGAAGTTAGGAGCGCCATTCAGGCCCGCTTTTTCACCGCTGGTCCCGCTGGCTTCCATCGGTCGACGTGGGGTGTTCATCCACACATCGGCTCCGGCCAGCATATGGCGCGATACGTTCATATCGTAATCTTCAATAAAAATGAGATGTCCGGCCAATCCGGCTTCGTGAGAGCGATAGTAGACCTCGCGAATAAAGTTTTTACCCGGTTCATCCCTTGGGTGCGCTTTACCGGAGAAGACAAATTGCACGGGGCCGCCACCACTACCGTGTACGATGCGCTTTAGACGCTCGGTGTCGTGAAAAATAAGCGTGGCCCGCTTATACGTGGCAAAACGGCGAGCAAAGCCGATGGTCAGCGCATTAGGATTGAACAGATTTTTAGCCGATTGAATTTCGTTGGGGTGCATCCCCAGGCGCGTCATGCGCTGTCGGGTTCGCATGCGAATAAAATCAACCAGTTCAGCCCGCAGCTCATTCATGATTGCCCAAATTTCTTTATCCGGCACATCCATAATGGAGTCCCACATCGCTTGATCGTCGATGTTAAGCGTCCAGTCCGAGCCGAATTGCTTATCGTACAGCGCCTTAAGTTGAGGAGCGAGCCAGGTTTCCGTATGGATACCGTTGGTGACGTATGAAATCGGCACATCCTTGGTTTCTTTGCTAGGCCACAGCCAGTTCCACATTTTGCGCGAAACTTCACCATGCAGCTTACTTACCCCGTTAGCCCGGCCTGATAATTTCAGAGCCAGAACAGTCATACTAAATGATGGCCCCCAGCTTTGATCTTGCCGAGCCAGATTCAAAAATTCATCGCGGCTGATCTTAAGATCCTCATGCCAGGTCGGGAAGTAGCGATCCATCATGTGGAACGGAAACGCATCGTGCCCGGCCGGAACCGGGGTGTGGGTCGTAAAGACAGAGCTTTTTTTAATGACCTCAGAGGCTTCCTTAAAGGTTTTGCCCGTTTCAACAAGCTCTCTACCCCGTTCCAGCACCATAAAGGCCGAGTGTCCTTCATTCATGTGCCACACAGCCGGTTCGATGCCTAGTTTTCGTAACGCCCGTACCCCACCAATACCCAGTACCATCTCCTGCGCCAGGCGCATCTCTTCGTCCCCACCGTACAGCCGGGCCGAGAGTTCGCGGTCTGCTTCCGCATTGGGATGAATATCCGTATCCATCAGATAGAGCGGCACAATGCCGACCTGAATTTTATAGACTTTGGCGTATACCTGGCGATCCGGCAAATTATTACGGGCCGGCAGTGATACAGAGACCACAACTTCTTTGCCGTCGGAGGTGAAGGCCGGTTGGGCCGGAACTTCGGCAAAGCGTACTTTGGTATAGATGGCTTCTTGATCGCCATTGGTGGTAATAACCTGCCGGAAGTACCCCTGCGGATAGAGAAAACCCACGCCGATAAAGGGCAAACCCAGGTCGCTGGCTTCTTTGGTATGGTCACCAGACAGAATACCTAAACCACCTGAATAAATCGGTAAACACTCATGCAACCCGAACTCGGCTGAAAAATAGGCAATAGGCTTATCAATTTTGTCGGGATAGGTCTGTTTGAACCAGGTATTATCGTAAACCTGATATCTATCAAAGGCAATTAAAACCTCGTGGTAGGCTTTAATAAAATCGGCACTGTTGGACGCCTGGTCCAGCTCAGATTGGCGAACGGCAGACAAAAACAATACCGGATTGTGATACACATCCTCCCACAGTTGGGCATCTATCATCTTGAAGAGTTCTTGGGCCTCCGGATGCCAACTCCACCACAAATTGAATGCAACATCGGTGATACGGTTAATACGTTCGGGGATTGGCGTAAAGCCAACAGTCTTCATAGGTCGTTTCTCCTTCCCTTTATAGGTATTACAAAGTTCTAATTCACACCTGTACTGAAAAAGGCACACCTGGTTTTGTCTAAAGTTGTCTAGACCTACCAGATGGGGATCACATAAGTTTATAAATGGGTTTGATTTTTCAAGATCGTTCGGGACGTGATTTAGATTTGGCGAGGACGACTATTTCATCGCGATGACCTCGCTCGTGACGATAGGGGATGCGTAAAATACTGGCTAAAGTAACCGGATCGCCCCATGTGGGATGCGATCCGACCCGATTTAAAGCTTCTTCAGGAATATGCGCAAGCAATTCTATCAACTCTTGGTGCGTTTTTTTGAGAGCTTCAACTGCTTCCGACCAACGATAGCCAGCTCGCTCAGCTACTTCACGATTATTCCATGCTTCTTGATTAAACGCAATTTCGTAGCAGAGGGGTGAAATGGGGCATTCTTCATTGAGTATGCGATGGGCGAAATGAATAATCGACTCTTCGACGGCAAACAAGTGTACTACATGCTCTTTTATACACCAGGCATCGGGACGAGGTCGAAAAAGGGCTGTATCTTCATCAATAGGATCAATTAAGCGCAGGGTGTTTTGGCGGCTCTCACGCAGCTTTTGACGAATCTCGGCGAGGGTTGAGCGATCCATCAGTTGAACAACAGTGATAAAGTAGAATCAGAGGTTATCAAGCCCGCTGACTCTGATAGAATAGCACAAGCACTTATCCCAAATGCTCCCCCGAAAATGAGCAAGGCCAACAACAAGGACACACAGGTCATAGCTAGATTGATATAACTTAAAATAAGACCGGCCAAGGCCAGACCATCACCACTTTGAGCGCCCATGCTCGCTTTTATTTCGCGACGCGCCATGTGGCCGGTCACTATTCCTGCCACAGCCGCAATAAAGGGAAGGGCAACCCAACTTAACACACCGGCTACCAAACTGACAATAGCCATCGTGTTGGTGGGTGTAGAGGCGGTTGGTTGAGAATTAAAGTTATCCATCTGTTAGGTTACACCGCCGCCATTTTTTGGCGCCGGCGGCTTCGCCACCAGATAAAGGTGATACCCAAAAAGATAACGACCAGAACCATTAAGAGAGGAAGCAATATCGCCAATACAGTGCCAATGAAGGCCAGAATATCTTCTATAATGCTCACTACCCAGTTGCCCGTTCCTGCTGTCGAAGCCGTTACGGCCGGGCGTACAGTTGTTTTCGCGGCATGGACTCCTCCAGCCAAGAGTAATCCGGCGACGAGGGCAAAAATCGGGTGGAGTTCGCCCACTACACCCGAATTAGCTGCAAAAAGAATGGCTCCGGCTGCCGGACGGCCCACCGTTTGAATAATATCGTTGAGGGTATCGACCGCCGGAATTTTGTCAACCGTCATCTCTATGAGCAGAAGTACCGCCAGAATGCCAATGACCCACCAACTGGTGAGCATATTCCAAGGTTCATTCAATTGCAGCAAATTAGTGAACCTGGCGGTTAGGGCCACAATTAGAAGCGGTAAGTAAGCATTTAAACCCGCCGAAGTCGACAGGCCAAAGGCGGTCATAATATTTGATAAAGCTTCTACCACAATGTACTCCTTTTCTCAAGTGACGAGAGATTTCTCGCCTTTTACCCTTTCAATCAATAGTAATTCGTATTTACTCAGCAGTTCTGCCCAAACCCTAAAGGTTTCGTGGTATTGGTCGTAAAATCGGCTCTTTTTTCCAATACAAGCCTAATTATCTATTAATTTTCGAGTGAAAAACCTTTAGGGTTTTTGCCTGCTGAGGTGTTACGATATCTGTAACTTCAGAAGCACCCTACCTATCTATAGCTGTACAAATCGGTTAGCCCCGGCTTGTATGGCTCATGATTTGTCTTTAATGATAAATGTAATAGCTTGTTCTTCAGGGTGGCTTTCTATCGCATTGGACTGAATTATCCTTACATGACTCAGCAGTAGAAACAGAAAACACCAAAGCGAGGTCGAAAAATGAAGATACTCCAAGTATATCACACCTTGCCTTGCCGCAAAAGGTTTGCGAGGGAATTCAGCAGAGGACAGGAGGCAATCTAATACGTAAGGTATTCCTCAATGGATGAGCCACGAAAGTTTGATTACAATAAGACTCACAGTTTAACCGTAATGAAACTCAGAGTATGATTACGATAAGACTCACGGTTTAACCATAATGAGACTCAAAGTTTCATTACTATAAGACTCACAGTTTGATAGGTATGAAACTCCGAATTTCTACCTAATAAGGTGGATCGAGTCTAGGTAATGAAACCATGGCGACATTATAATAAGGCTGACCATGACATTACCTATACCTTGAGCACCACATAGTAATCAAACTCAAAGTTTGATAGGTATAAGATTCAAAGTTTGATAGGTATGAAACCCCGAGTTTGATTACTATAAGACTCTCAGTTTCACTATAATGAAACTTCTAGTTTGATAGTAATGAGACGTAGTGCAGTGTAAACTAAGTTTTTGGTGGTTATTGTCATTGCGAGGAGGAACGACGAAGCAATCTCCGCGTTCGGATGTGGGGATTGCTTCGCTTCGCTCGCAATGACAAAAGTGATATTACTTTATTTACTATGTAGTAGAGCTTCATGGCAAGATTTACGCAGTTCTAAAGGCTACAACGAGACTTCACTTTAAGAAACCAGGTTTTATCTTCAAGAACGGAAATATGTCCGCTCGTGAGCCATCTTAAGCTCGAAATTGACTTAAAAACCTGGTTTCTTTCTTGACGTTATGCCAAAGTCTCGTTGTAGTATTAGTGATGATGATGCAGCACATGATTGTTGTACGTGCTCATCGGCTCGTACCAGCGCGGGGTAGGGTTGGTATACTGCATCTCGACCCAACTGACTACGTTAGCCAGGCCGGTTTCATCCTTGAGGTTGGTGAAGAAGAAGGGATGGTCGCCGCGCACGTGCAGCGTGTCATGCTCCATCACCTCCAGCGACGCGCCGACCAGCGGGGCCAGATCGATTTTGTTGATAAGCAGCAGATCCGAGCGGATGATGCCCGGCCCGCCTTTGCGCGGAATCTTATCCCCGGCGGAGACATCGATGACGTAGATCCAGACATCGACCAACTCCGGGCTAAACGACGCGCCCAGGTTATCGCCGCCGCTTTCCACAAAGACCATCTGCAAGCCTGGCAGGGTCATTTGCAGTTCCTCCACCGCCTCCAGATTCATCGAGGCATCATCGCGAATGGCCGAATGGGGACAGCCGCCGGTTTCAACGCCGCGCACCCGCTCCATCGGCAAGATGTTTTGACGCAGTAAAAACTCGGCGTCTTCGCGAGTGTAGATGTCGTTGGTGACCACAGCCAGGTTGTACTTGTCGCGCAGTTTGTCGCATAGCTTAGCCACCAGGGCTGTTTTGCCACTACCCACCGGCCCGGCTATACCGACTTTGAAAATGTTGTCTAGGTTTGTGTTGAACATAGTGTGCTCCATGAACAGATTTGGTTCTTTTGTACGAATTTACTTTGCTAACCTAAGTTAGTGCGTATTTAAAGAAACGGTTAATACGCACTACGAACTACGCACTACACCTCAAGTAACTCTCGGAGTTAAACTCATTCCTTACCTCTTATCCAACTCCGCTCACTGCATTGCCATTGCCTCCAGATGAAGCGCCGCTTCTTCGCGAATGAGTTCGGAAATAGCCTCTTGATACGCTTGGAAGTCGGGCGTGGTTTTTATTTTGTACGTGCGCTGCGCCGGTAGGTCGATGCTAAACTCTTGGCGAACGGTACCGGGATGGGTGGTTAGCACGTAGACCCGCTGCGCCAGAAACACGGCTTCGGCTACGTCGTGGGTGATCATCATGATGCTGGTGCCGGTGCGCTGCCACACTTTCAGCAAAAACTGCTGCATTGTCTCTTTGGTCTGCACATCGAGCGCCCCAAACGGCTCATCCATCAACAAGACTTTTGGCTCGCAGACCAGGGCACGGGCAATCGCCACCCGCTGTTTCATCCCGCCCGACAGCTCTTTAGGGTAGGCCGCTGCAAATTTCGACAGACCGACCACGTTGAGATATTCAGCCACGCGCTCCGTGCGCTCGGCTTTGTTGAAACCTTGCAAGCGCAGACCGAACTCGACATTCTTCTTGACCGTCATCCAGGGGTAAAGGGTGTAATGCTGAAAGACCATGCCGCGATCCGGCCCCGGCCCGATAACCGTCGACCCATCAACCTCGATAACGCCCGTCGTCGGGAAATCCAGCCCGGCCACCAGCCGCAGCAGCGTCGATTTCCCGGAGCCGGACGCGCCCACCACGCAGATCAACTCGCCCGTTTCCACGTGCATGTTGATCTCTTTTAGGGCCAGAATAGTCCCTTTTTTGGTGGGAAAGGCTTTGCTGACGTTTCGCAGTTCGAGATGCATAGGTCTCCCTTGAAGTAGGAGACCTGACAGGTTTTCGACGATGTCGTCAGGCGTAAGTTATGGTCGTAAGTACTCGACTTACACCCAACGATAATGTGTAAAACCTGTCAGGTCTTGATTAATCAAACGACCACCGGCACGACGTTCGCAGCAGCCAGCGGAAGAGAAGGTCAATCGCAAAGCCGATGAGGCCCAACACAATCAGGTAGGCGAAAATCTGCTCGGTGCGCAGGAACTTTTGGGCCAGCAGAATACGCTTGCCCAGCCCGACCTCCGCCGCCACCAACTCGGCGACGATGACCAGATTCCACGAGGCGGCGACGTTGATGCGAAAGGTGTCGATGATGTTCGGCACGACGTGGGGCGTAATGACTTGCAGCAGCGTTTGCAGCCGATTGCCGCCCAGCGTGTAGGTCGTTTCAATGAGGCTTTTGGGTACAAACTTGACCGCGTCCATAATCATCAGCGTGTTATAAAAGACCGTGCCGATGAAGATAAGTGTGATTTTGGGTATTTCGTCGAT
>JAGRBZ010000251.1 GCA_020433805.1 Anaerolineae bacterium | reverse complement strand
CCCCTCGATACGCGCTCCACTCCGTTCCACGCTACTCGGGATGCTATACCGCTTAACTTAACGGCAGTGAAACAGAAATGCACCCGTTAAAAAACTCCTGGTAAACATAGAAAGTAATGTATGACGTCCTATATCCTGGGCCAAAACGTCACGAAGAGTCGCTTGGGCGCATCAATAGATAAAACCAATTTTCATTACAGTGAAAAACAAAATTTCATTACAAGGAAAATGAAATATCACCTACGAGAAGTTGATCGAGTCTAGTACTAGACTCGATCAACCTCCTTATAAGGATCTTGATCACTTCTACTACTAGATGTTGGTAGCGACATTATAAGGATATTGTGGTTTCATTATAAGGAGATTCGTTTTTTCATTGCGAAGAAATTTACTTTTTCATTACAAGGAAATTCGCATTTTCATTATAGTGAAACGGTGATCGCCTTATAAAGCCACTGCCCGGGCATTTATCAAAAGCTTTGCCGCACAACCATTGAGATATTTGCGACGATGAACACCAAGCTCAATACCCTCATCCGGGCCGAGATTGGCGCTGATGTAGGCACGCTTCCGCCTCCGAGGTTTGGACAAGAAAATTGATCCACGAAGGACACGAAGTTACACGAATAAAAAGATAGACTTTGTGTTCCTTCGTGTTTCTTCGTGGATGACTCTTTTGGGTTCCGGTTTATTCAGTACAGCGATCAAGGGGCGGAAACTGTTTTCTACGTCCCACATTCTCCGTTCCACGTCAAATTCCCTCTCAAACCTTTTGCGGCAAGACGAGGTATGTTATACTTGATGTACCTTCTTTTCGACCTCGCCTCGATGCTTGCCATTTCTACTACCGAACTTTCCAGGTTTTTCGTTGGAAAGGGTTCAGTATTCGCCTAAATTTTTTGATGAAAAGGCTGGTATAAAGTCTTACGATACTTTTCCAGTTAAGAAGAGTCAATTGAAGAATAACAAATTAATCGACAGATAGTCTGCTATCGCAACCTGTAATCAGAAAGAGTAAGCGAATTTGGCTCTTCCAACCTTATTTCTAGCATTTCGCAAATCATCACGCCCATATGTCAATTATTAATCAAAGTCCAATTAAGAATTAAAGAACTATGATATATGCCAACGTTAGCACAAGAGCAACCGAGATAGAAAAACTTGTTGCATCAAATGAACTTAACTCAGCAACAAAGCGTTTAATGGATTTGGTTGAAGATTTTGCCATTGAGAAAAGACAAAAACGTGAAGCCATTAATATTAGAGCAATCTATAATGAACTTAGAGAAGATTCACGCCTTTATGGGAGAACCGAAGAAATCAATGGTAGGACAAAACAATTAAGAAATCAGATTTTGGAACTGAATGATGTTATTACTGAGGCTGTTTTAGCGCAAACAAATGTATCAAAAGAAATTGTCAATCTTCAATCTCGAATAACATCTGAATATCATGCAAAAGACAATGTGGATAATGAAATTAAAACAAAGTTAGAACTAGAAAAAGATGAGTTTATTCGAGCGAAAAGACTTGACAAGCCTTTTACAAATATTGTATTTGAAGGCAAAGGGATTTCTAAGACCTATGGAAGTAAATCTATAAAATTTACATTGCATCCAATTGATCTAAAATTGAGGCTTGGTGAGATAACTGCTGTTGTTGGTGAAAATGGTAATGGAAAATCTACACTTCTAAACATAGTGGCGGGAAATTTAACAATTGATGCTGGCATACTCAAGTACCCTTTCTTAATATTAAATGAAAAAACATATGATTATTCTATCAAGCAACAAATTGCTTTCATTCCGCAGGAATTGCCAAAATGGCGGAATACAGTGGCTGAGAATCTGCATTTTTCGGCAGCAATTCACGGGATTAAAGGGAAGGAAAATGAGGAAGAGGTTGATTTCATTATCAGCCGTTTAGGGTTAAATAGGTACAAGAATGCTGGGTGGCATGAAATATCCGGTGGTTTTAAGATGCGTTTTTCCTTGGCTAGGGCGCTTGTTTGGGGTCCCAAGTTGGTCATTTTAGACGAGCCACTAGCCAATCTTGATATAAATACACAAACGTTGTTTTTGCAGGATTTAAGGAACTTAGCAAATTCTGTTGCAAACCCTATGTCAGTTCTTGTCAGTTCGCAGCACTTACATAAAGTTGAAAGTATTGCTGATAATATTATCTTTCTGAAAGATGGAGTAACAATTTACAATGATAAAATCAAAAACTTTGGAGCCGACAGAGAAGAGAATATATACGAAATAGAGTGTGAATTACTAAAAGAGGATTTAATGGATTTGCTAGAGAATATCGCCTATACACACATTGAAACCGTAGGAAATAATTTTCTCATTTATGCTTCAACGCATGTAACAGATTTACAATTCTTGAAAATCTTTACGGAAAATAACATTAAGCTAAATTACTTTAGAAATATTAGCAAATCTACACGTAAACTATTCACAACAAATGAATATGATACGTAAATTATTTTCAGACATCTTGCAATCTGCAATTATATATAGAGTGACAAAAGTCACTTTTGCATTCCTTTATCCTGAATTTTTAGAGAAGGTGGATAAGTATTTTTTGCTCAATTATCCAAGGATTTGGATTACTAAGGTTTATTATATTTTTTATTATTCAACTTTAATAACTACTCTATGGACTATCTTTATTTATATCTACCAACCCGAATTTTATAATATATTTTTGTTCGGATTGTGGACCATATTATTGCTCTGGGGACTCGAAAGTTTACTAACTTTAGCATGGTCTACCATTAGGTTAGATGTTTATAGAATTGAACATTTGTATGGAAACACCAACAAGTATAATGGTATGGTAGAAGTATTATTCTATATAGGGTGCATAGGAATTATATTTATGCCTTCTTTGTTTACCCTGCCAGCTATGAAACTTAAATTGGCAAGTGCAATAAGCGAGTCAGAACTCATTCAGGATAAAAATAAGCTCGATATATTTGGAATACTTAATTTGATAGATACTGATCCTCGTTCTCTTGCTACTATTCGCACAGCTTGCAATGAATCATTAAGCGAAGATGAATATGATAATAATTTAGATTTTAATTTAATAGAAAAATATACAGGAACAGCGATATCTACTGCTGAACAAGCAGAAGAAAATTATTGTAATGCACTTGTTAATTTCAGAAATATTTATGGGTTTACTTATAAAAACGACTTTAAATCGTTTTTTTATATATTGCACCTGACTGCGATAATGTTCGGGGCATGGTTTGTGTTTGTTAATCCACTTATGCTTGAGAAATTCTCAAATTATTTTGCGATAATGTTTTTTATTGCTCTACTCATCTTTTTTGTTGCATTTATTGTTTTAACTGTATTAGACATTAAAGATGACCAAATAACCACCTTAGTATACGCCACCTTTGTATGGGGACCGAGCTTTTTTATCTTATGGCAAATAGTGGGCAGAAAAAACCTAAAAGAATATTCTATGACTAAATCGTATAGTTTAGCCACATTTCCATTGGCTCTCTTCTCATCAGCTTTGATGCTAGCCATAGTAATTGATGAAGACTTGATTGGGATTTTGATTCTATCTGCGGCTATCATCAGTTTTTTATTCATTCCTTACATAAAGGGACAATTTATAGAACTTTTAGCTTTACCTAAAAATATTCGGCCAAACATAGCTAAAGACTAAAAAATGAATGTAGATCTGACTACTATCAAAAACTCTATTCAGAAAGGCGATTTACAAACTTCAATTTTGCATCTCATTGAATTTGCGAATAAAAATTCATCACGATTTGCTAATGAAGTTATTCTACAATCTGCCAGTTTGCAGCAAATTTATACAGACGAACGCAAAGGAGTTACTAGTTCAGAAGACTTAAGGCGAGAAAAAAGACGTATAGTTCATGCGCTTTTAGATATAATAGATATTATTGAACAAGAACAACAAGTAAAGGGAGTAACTGCATCTTCAAATATATCTAGCGATTTGGGAGAAGTCACAATGATAAAAATTTTATTTCTTGGAGCAAACCCTTCAGATACTACACGATTAAGACTAGATGAAGAAAGTCGTGCAATAGATCAATCCCTACGTCAGGTTGAGTTTCGAGATAACATTGATATAAAGCAACATTGGGCTGTTCGAGCTACTGATCTACAAGGCTATCTTCTTCGTCATAGGCCTGACATTTTACATTTTAGTGGTCACGGAAGTAGCTCACATGAGATACTCTTGGAAGATAACTCAGGCAAAAGCATCCCTATCTCAGTTCGTGTTCTAAGTAAATTATTCTCGACACTCAAAGATAATATTCGATGTGTGGTACTGAATGCTTGTTATTCAGAGCAACAAGCTAAAGCTATTGCGGAACACATCGACTGTGTGATTGGAATGTCAGAAGCAATTGGGGATGCTGCCGCAATCAGTTTTGCCACTGCATTTTATCAAGGTCTGGGATATGGTAGAGATATCCAGACTGCATTTGATTTAGGATGTATACAGATCGATTTAGAGAATTTAGATGAACAAAATACACCACGACTGTTAGCCCTCAATAGAAACCCAAAGGAAATAATACTTGTACATCATACTTGATTTTATTTTTTGCCAGCATTTATAATAGGCTATGTAAAAAACCTCTATTCTAACAGTACACTCGGAATAAGACACAAAGCAAAAATTTCTATTTCGCTAGTCAAGTTATGGGAGTGTGAAGTAGGTGGGCACAAGAGCATTGATTTTGCTAGTTCCAAAGACTGGCGTCGTTTTTTCATTTGGAGGATATAACTCAGTTTTTGTTTTTAGTTGAGGTTGTGGCATAAATTAATCTTATTAGTTAATCAGACCACAGCCTAGCAAGGCCCATTTACACGAATTGCCTTTAAAAGCTGGCTGCGCCTGTGAGGTTGCATTGGCATCGAAAGTAGCCTTGCTAGCCCGTAATTGTGTGATGGGTAGCGTCAGGATACAAAAAATGCTATCAAAAAATTCATAATACTTAGGTCGTGGAAACAATCACGTAATTCTGTGTCATTCGTAACTATGCGACGGATATAAAACAAAGGCGAAAGATCGGACAGTGCCATTGTTAAGCCACTGATTTGATAGTCTAACAAACAAAATCCCCGGTGAAGCTTCGCTAGGGATTTTTTCATTATCCATTGCTCCCTACTCATACCGCAGCGCCTGGACAATCTCCATGCTGGCCGCCTGACGGGCGGGAAGTAACGCGGCCAGCACGCCAAAGAGCAATCCGACGGCAATGGCGGCCAGAACGCCGGCCAGTGGAAAGGTATAGGCCACTTTGAAAATGCCGCTGGCGCTCATGCCCTGCACAAAGACATAACTCAAATACAAGCCGGCAAAAATGCCAAAGGCCGTCCCCAAGGAAGCGAGCAACAAGGCTTCGGCTACGATTGTCTTCCACACCTGCCGGCGGGTCGCGCCAATGGCGCGCAGCATGCCGATCTCGCGGGTGCGCTCGATGACCCCAATGGCTAGCGTATTGAGAATGGCAATCAACGAGGGGAAGGCCAACAAGGCCAGCAATACATAGAATCCGCCAAATATGGCGTTGTATTGTTGCCGGAATTCGGCTGTGTAGTCGTGTCCCGCTACCAGCCTGAATTGGGGGTAGTTTTCTACAACCTTGCTCAGCCGCTGCTCCACCGTGCTGGGGTCTGCTCCGGGCGCAAGATTAACCTGGTAAAAGATATCCTCGCTCTTGCGGAAATCCGATTTCATCGACGCTTGCGAAATATAGGCTGTGTTAATCTTCATGCTCAATACCTCGCCGCCAATAGCCACAATCCGGTAATTTTTGATGCCCGTGGGGGTTACTAACGGGATAACATCGCCAACGTTCAAATTGGCCGCAGTCGCCAAAATGCCATTTACAATGACATTGCGGTCGTTGGCCGCCAGGGCGTTAAAGGCATCCTGAGCATTGCCTTGTCGAAAATCCATCGACGATATTTGGGGGAACTCAACGGGGTTAATGCCCAAAACCGAGACGACGGTCTCCCCTTTGCTGCCGGTTTGCGCCGAGGGGGGCAGCGTCGACTGCGCGTACCGTAACGAACTAACCACTCCTACGCCGGGTACAGCGTTAATCCTGGCTTTTAAGGTCGCGCTGGCCCCAACATCACCTTTCCATACCGCTACCGAAGGCGGAATGAGCAAAAAATCGCTGCCCATGGATTTGCCAAACATATCCATCACCGTGCCGACCGTGCTGAACATCATGCCGCCGGCCCCGACAATAATGGCCAGGCCAATCATCGTGGCGCTGGCCGTAATGGCCGCGCGTGCCGGTTGGCGGGTGAGGTTGCCTTCGGCCAGGAGGCTTGTGCCGCCTCGGGCAAAGATCATCGCCAGCAACGCCCCAAATATGTTGGCAATCGGTTTAACCAGGGCCGGGGCGACCAAGACCAGGCCAATGAGAAACATAACGCCACCCAGCGCCACAAACGCGAAAACGCCGGTGAGCAAGCCCGCAATCGCCATCCCAATCATGACCACGCCCACAATGGTCGCCAGGCGGCTAATGTGTTGTATCACCTGGCCGGACGAGGGCCGCAGCACCTCCATCGGCGTTACCCGGCTCGCATTCCAGGCCGGTAGTAAGCTGGCAAAAAGGGTCACGCCCACCCCAAGGGTGATCGAAACTACAATCAGCAGCGGCTCAACCACAACCTCCATTTCTATATTCATAAGGCTTTTGGTGATCGAACCCGCCCCGGCGATCATGGCGACCCCCAGGAGGTACCCCAACCCCAGACCAATTGCCGTGCCAACAATACCCTGGACCAAGCCCTCGGTCAGCACCAGGCTGAGAATCGTTTTTCGGCTGGCCCCAACGGCGCGTAACATGCCAATATCATTCCGCCGCTCGGCGACAATGGTGCGGAAGGTGTTAAAGATAATAAAGCCGCCCATCGCCAGGGCAAAGACGCCAAACATGTTGAAGACGACCTGGCCCAGTTGCATAGCGCCGGCAAACTCGGAGCCGCTGGTCAGCCCACCAAAGGCGTAGGTATCGCCCAACTGCGTCTTGATGGTGTTGATAATGGCGTCACGTTCCGCCTCGTCTTGGCTGGTCAGGTTGGCTTCGATCACGCTGATGCGCCCCGACATGTCAAACAGCTTTTGCGCTTCGGTCAGGGTGACCAGCACCTGCTCGTTGCCGATGAGGGTTCGCCCCGGCACCAGGCCGACAATGGTCAATTTAACCACGCCTTCGGGGGTTGGCAGTTTGAGGGTATCGTCTACGTGCAGGCCTATCTCATCGGCCAACCGTTCCGAGATAACGGCTACTTTGCCGTCGCCGCGTTCCAAAAAGCGTCCCTGGGTCAGGCGATAGTCATGCAGCTTGGGCGCAACCGAGGGATCAACGCCGGTCAGGGTCAGCGCGCTCACCGGCGAGTCTTTACCGTAAAAGTCGGGTGGTAAATTGATGGTTCGCTCCAGCGACCCGGCAATCGTCTCAATTCCTTTGATGCGTTTGATTCTGTTCAGCGTAGATGATGCCGAGAAGGCTTCGCCGGTTTTAAGCGTAATCATCACATCGGTTTGACCCGACGCCGAGAGCAAACTTTTATTAAAGGCATCCATAAACGAGGGTAAATAAATACCCATGCCAAAAATGATCATCACCCCAATTACAATAGCCAGGGTGGTTAGAAAGGTCCGTAATTTGCGCCCACTCAGATAGCGGGCGGCAAGCGTTAGTTGGAATTTCATAGGTTCTACTCCCAGACCCAACAAAGTTTCCGCCGGAAGTGGCCCGTCGGTAGCCGGTCAGTGCTAGGCAATGGTCCTCATCATGTGCGAAACCATTTCCGCGTTGTCCGTACGTTTGGCTTCTAAATGGGCATCGTTCACAATCTTGCCGTCTTTCAGGAAGATGATGCGGTCCGCATACGCGGCAATGCGCGGATCGTGGGTTACCATCACGACCGCGCGCCCCCACGCTTTGGCCACTTGTTTTAACAAGTCGACAATTTCATCCGATGATCGGGTATCAAGATTGCCCGTCGGTTCGTCGGCCAGTACTAAAATAGGCTCCGTAATAAGCGCGCGGGCAATAGCCACCCGCTGCTGCTGCCCCGCCGATAACTGATTGGGGCGGCTGTCCAGGCGCTGCCCCAGCCCAACTTTGGTCAATAATTCAACGGCTTTTTGTTTGATGTCGGCTGCATTTTTGCCGTCGAGCAAAAGCGGCAGCGACGCATTTTCAATGGATGTCAAAATCGGGATGAGGTTAAAAAACTGAAACACAAAGCCTATTTTGCGGCGGCGCAACTCCGTCACGGCATCGTCCGACATAGCCGCCAGGGCTTGGCCGTCGATACTAACGGCTCCCTCTGTGGGCCGGTCGAGTCCACCCAGTAGGTGCAGCAACGTCGACTTGCCGCAGCCGCTTGGCCCCATCACAGCCACAAAATCGCCCGGGTTGACGGTGAGCTGCACGTGATCGAGCGCAACAACCGCTGTATTACCTGTACCATACACTTTGGTGAGATTTTCTGCCTGAATAAGCGACATACTCAACTCCTGATAAAAATAAATCGATATCTAAAAAACTGTCCACAAATATGCTTCTGTTTGGGAGATTAGAGACTGGAGATTGGAGATTGTTTAATCTCTAGTTACCAATCTCTAATCTCCTGATATATGTCCTACGTTTTCCTGGGTCTGCCGCGCGGTTTTGACTCCGGCTCGGGTAACGGTTGGCGTTTGATTTCATCGAGCCGCCCTTCAATCATATCCAGCCAGCGCAAATCCGCTTCTAAATGCATGGCTGCTTTATCGAGCAAAAAGATCATGGCCAGTTCCCGGCCGGGATCGATATTGCTGCGCTGTTTGGTGATATCGTGTAGTTTCTGAAATAAGTGCGTGCGCTGGTTCTGGATCAATTGGTATGGGTCCGCCACGCCCGACGCTAAACCAATCATCAATTTAAGAAAGAATTCATCTTGCTGATGTCCCGGTTCAACGCCGCAGGCAAACCACTCGGCCAGTAACTCGCGGCCCGCCAATGTGATTCCATAAATGCGTTTTTCCGGCCCCGAATCCTGTTCAATACCATCTTCCGCAACAAAACCGCCTTGCTCCAAGCGCGTTAGCGTCGTATAAATTTGCGCCGGCTTGACATCCCAATTCTTCTTACCGCCTACAAGCGCATGAAACGCCGCGCGCAATTCATACCCGTGGCGTGGATTTTGAGCAAGTAAACCTAGCATTGCATGACGAACTGACATAAATTCCTCTATATAAAAATTATACTACAAGTTACTAATTTTTTAAAGAGGGAATTTATGCTTTATTATTGTGAAACGGTGAGCCTTTTTGTGATAAAACTTCACGAGGAACGTAAAATGTGACGTTTTATGTCCACGCTCTACGCCAGATTCCCCTTACAATCTTTTGCAGCAAGGTGAGATATGTTCTATACTAATTCACCTCTTGTCCTCGGCCGCACCGTGCCGGCCCCAATTGGTTGAGTCATAGGCGTTAGGCATTTCGCAAAATAACAGCGTATTTACGTAAATCCAACCATCAAGGATGATTAATGACGGGTAAGACGTTTGATGTTGTGGTCGTCGGCAATGTCGGGATTGATACCAATGTTTATCTTCGCCGTGCCGATATTGATTTCACGGTAGAGTCGAATTTTACAGAAAACGTAGACTATGTCGGCCAGGCCGGGGGCTATACCAGCCGGGGTTTTGCTCAACTTGGGAAGAAGACAGCTTTCATAGGTTATGTGGGCGATGACCACAACGGTCGATTCATCCGCGAAGAATTTAGGCGTGACGGCATTGATACAGACGCACTTTTCATCGATCCCTCAGGCACCAGCCGCAGCATCAACTTTATGTACCAGGATGGTCGACGCAAGAACTTCTATGATGGCAAAGACCACATGAGCCTTGAGCCTGATATGGAACGATGCCAGCGCGTATTAGCAGCGTCGAAGCTAGTCCACTTCCACATCCCCAACTGGGCACGCGCTCTTCTGCCTGTGGCCAAAGCGTTAGGATTGACAATTGCCTGCGATATTCAAGATGTGGTCTCGGCTGACGACCCTTATCGTCAAGATTTTGTAGAGTACGCCGATATTCTTTTCTTCTCAGCGACCAATCAGGAGGATCCAACGCCTTTGATGACAGCCTTCTTGAGCGTCAAATCCGGTCAGATTGTGATTGCGGGGATGGGAGCCAAAGGGTGTGCCGTCGGTACGCAAGACGGTATTGAATTCTTCCCGCCCGTGGCGATGGATACTCCCGTAATCGACACAAATGGGGCCGGAGACGGATTGGCGGCGGGCTTCTTGTCCGGCTATGTGCTGGATAACTATCCTCTGAAGGACGCGATCCTACGGGGTCAGATCACAGCCCGTTTCACCTGCACTCGGAAGGCTTCTTCCTCCGATCTCATAACCTTGGAACAGCTAGAAACATATTTTCGAACCCACGTCTCGTAAGATTAGATAACCACAGCGATCACCCTAATTAAATCAAGACAGCGAAGGTCAGGTTAGGAGGTTCACGGTGGCTAAATTGACGACCAAACAATACCCGTGGCAGCGTATGATGCACTATATTGCAGCCTCGGCTATAGGCGCAACAGTATTCTCAAAATTATTGCATTATGTTGATCCCAAACTTATGCGTCTTTCTCAAGATCGTCTTTCTATCCCCAAAGTGGTGGCAGGGCTGCCCGTTGTGATCCTGACGAGTACGGGGGCCAAGAGCGGTCAGGCTCGAACAATGCCCGTGATGGGTGTCCCCGATGGCGACAACATTGTTCTGATTGCATCAAATTGGGGGCAGAGCCGCAATCCGGCTTGGTACTATAATTTGCAGGCGCATCCTGTGGCAGAGCTTAAATTTAACGGCCATACCGGTACTTACATAGCCCGAGAGGTCGCTGACCCTGATGAGTACCGGCGGTTGTGGCAGAAAGCGACTGAGATTTACATGGGGTTCGATAAATATCAGCAACGCGCTGGTCGAAAAATTCCGATAATATGCATGATGCCCCAAGTTGAAAAACCATCGTAATAATAACTATACTTAGCAGAGGCACCAGGTAACATTTTGTTTTGGAGATTACATTCGTTCCGACGCTCTGCGTTGGAACGCCCTACGGGACGCTGAGTGTCCGAAAGATGCGACAACGCAGAGCCTTGTCGCCAGGGAATTGTAAAACGAAAAACGTAAAACGTAATTTCTTTTTACGCATCACGTTTTACGTTTTATGGCGTCAACCCCACGAAATCCTGTTGAGCCACATTTTGTTTTGGAGATTGGGGATCAAATGATCAACAAGCCAAAATGTATCATTGTCACCGGACGGCCAGGAGCCGGGAAAACCACGCTCGCCAAGCGACTTGGTCAGCGGTTGTGGCTGCCGGTCATTAGTCGCGACGAGTTGAAGGAAGGCTATGTTAATACCTACGGCGTCAAACACGATCAGCTTCCGCCGAACACCAATAAGGTTGTGTCCACTCTCTTTTTTGAGGTGGTAAACCAGTTCCTCCGCAATCAGATATCCCTCATCATTGAGGCCGCTTTTCAGCACAAAGTCTGGGAAGCCAGGGTACCTCAACTTGCTGAAGTGGGCAGACCGTTTATTATCGTATGCGCAATAGATGACGATGTGGCGGCCAAGCGGCATTTGCAGAGGGGGCTTGATAATCCTGATCGGGAGTTCTATCACGGTGATAAGCGTGTTGCTCACTACCGAGAAACGGGCGAGATAGCGCCTCCGAAGCCGTATATCGCACCGGAACTGAATGTGCCGACCATTCACGTATCGACAAGTGGGGCATACAGCCCCAGCATAGAAGAGATTGTGAGAATGTTATGACAACAACTATTTCTGTTATTGGATTAGGCTTAATGGGCCGGCCTATGACGCGCGTGCTGTTAGCGGCCGGTTATGACGTGCGCGGCTGGAACCGTTCGCCGTTAGACGAAGCGTTGGTACAGGGCATTCCCTTGTGCAACTCGCTGGCCGAAGCCGCCCAAGCCGAAGTTTGCCTATTGATCCTGGCCGACTCCAACGCGGTCAACGCCGTGCTCGAACAGCTTGAGCCGCACTTAACGGCCGGACAGGTGGTGCTCGATATGGGTACCTTAGACCCGACCTACTCCAAAGCGCATGCCACTCGACTGGCTGAAAAAGGGATCGGCTGGGTTGATGCGCCGGTATCGGGCGGACCTGAAGGCGCGGCAGCGGGATCGCTGG
>JAGRBZ010000250.1 GCA_020433805.1 Anaerolineae bacterium | reverse complement strand
CGATTAACTTTTCGGTTTGGGAGATTAGAGACTAGAGACTGGAGATTGTTTAATCTCTAATCTCCAGTCTCCAATCTCCTAATCCAGTAAAGTTATTGATGGACGAGTCCTCAGTAATCAACAAACCAACTAACTATCCAACTAACTATCTTTCAAAACCTGCATCGCGGCGTTGCGACCGTTGACAGCGATGACGCTGCCGCCGGGATGGGTGGCGGCTCCGCACAGATAAACGCCCTCCATCGGGGTACGGCAGGTCAACCGGCGATCCCACATATAGGCCGGTAGACAACTGCCCTGGAATATGTGGCCGCCGGTCAGGCCCACCTTGTGCTCAATGTCGGGCGGCCCCATGACTTCGACATGTTGGATGGCCGTCGGGATGTTGCTGCAAAAACGGCCAATCGAGTTAATGACGATCTGGCCGACTTCGTCACGACGGGAGTCCCAATCGCCTTCGGCAAAATTGTAGGGAACGTACTGGCAGAAGGCGCTCATTACGTGTTTGCCTTCGGGCACAACCGAACTGTCTTGGGCCGACTGGAAATAAAGTTCCGTCCACAGCCGGGGTGCGATCTGTCCTTGACGGGCCAGGGCATAAGAGTTGCGCCATTCTTGTTTGCTGAGCGGCGTATTGATTTGGGCGGTGTGGTGCAGTTCGTTGGTGCCGGGGCGGGCGGTGAAGTTGGGGAGTTCGTGTAGCCCCACCGACAGTTTGACGGTACAGCCCTCGATGGGCGTGGCCTCAACTTGGGCCTGCCAGCCGGCGTCGGCTTGCGAACCGAGTAAACGCAGCGTCACTTGCGGATCGGCGTTGGAGATAACTATCGGCGCGGTGATGCGGTCGCCACCGGCCAGTTCGACACCCTGGCCAGGTAAAATGGCGGCGACCGGCAGACCGGCGGCAACGACCGCTCCGGCCTCGCGGGCGATATCGGCTAAAATAAAGGAGACCATGCCTGTGCCACCTTTGACGTACCCCCACATCCCCGCGTTCCCTTCCATCCGGCCGCTGCCGTGGTGGAAGGCAATCGAAGCGGTGCCGGGATCAAACGGGCTGGCGTTGGTGCCGATGACGCCCTGGCCGAGTAGGGCGACGTGCAGTTGCTCGTTATCGAGATAATGCTCCACATAGTCGGCCATCGACCATTCGAAGAGAAGTTTGTAGGCTTCCTCATCGCCATGCAGGCGCTCTTCGATTTCGGCGCGGGTGGGGGCGGGGTTGAGCCACAAATCGGCCTCGCTGTCGGGGCGGAGGGCATCGCGTGTACGGCGGGAGACGTCGCTCATCGCGCGCCAGCCGGCTAAATCGCCGGGGGCAAAGCGCTCGATTTCGGCATCGCAGCGTTCGTCATCGTCCCAGAGCTGGATGCTGGAGCCGTCTTCAAAAGGGACAAACATTCCGGCAGCGGCGGGCATCCACTCGAAGCCGTGGGCCGGTAGATTTAACTCGCGGATAACCAGGGGGTGCAGCAGTCCGGTTAGATAGGCACAGGGTGAAATAATATAACCGGGCCACGGTTCCTCAAGGGTACAGGCTCCGCCGATGCGCTCGCGGGCTTCGAGCACAAGTACCTTTTTGCCGGCACGGGCCAGATAGGCGGCACAAGTTAGCCCGTTGTGGCCGGCTCCAACCACGATGGCGTCCCAGCTTTGAGCCGCTATTTCTGAAACCGGCATCGGTAGGCCGATTTGGCCGAGTTGTTGAACAGCACTAACGGTTGTGGTCATGGTTTAGTCCTTAATAGTGTTGTAAAGCGATCAGGATTTATGCAGTGTTTGTCATTTCAATCGATCCGTTTGACTACGGTGTGGAAATGGCATACCACTTCTCAGTTGCGTAAGTTTTATAGATGATGCGCTAAGAGTCTGCCTATAGGTTTCTAAGTTGGTCAAACGTGGCGCGGTCGAGATAGTTTTGTTCCAGACAGATATGCTTTATGGCTTGATCGAACCGGTCGCGCCAAAGTTTAGGAGCCGGTTCGATAAGTGGCAGGTGATAGTCGGTTGAAAGTTGCGTTAGATAACGCGCGATAGGTTCCTGTACAGTTTGACTAAAACGTTCACCCATTGTTTCCAACGTTTCGTGAAGCGCTTGCTGGGACTTGGGTGAAAGATGACGGTACTCATTTTCGTTAATGGCGACCATAAGGTTGAGCGTGTAACCGTAGTCGATGAGGGTGATGTATTGGGTGACTTCGTGCAGGCTGAGCGGCGAGGCCGAGCCAATAGGTGCTAAAAAGGCCTCGATGTCTCCTCGTTTAAAGGCTTCATAGCCCCGGTTCCAGGGGATTTGAACCGGATTAGCGCCCAAGGCCAGACGCAGCGCGTG
This sequence comes from Anaerolineae bacterium, assembly GCA_020433805.1. Classification (GTDB taxonomy): domain Bacteria; phylum Chloroflexota; class Anaerolineae; order 4572-78; family J111; genus JAGRBY01. Next base: position 9,938 of record JAGRBZ010000250.1, on the reverse strand, counting down.
GGCCGTTTTAGATGAAAAGGAGCGGAAATTTCGCCCCACGAGATCATCGGGTGTGAAAATAGGGGAGGTCGAGAAAAGAAGTTCGCAGTGGCCGTATTCCCAATTGGATGCCGGATTCAGGAGGCGAATACCGTTGTCCAGTAATTTTTGAAAAATAGACTGTTGAAAAATATCGCTCTGTAAAAAGCGATAGTAGTGGGCGCGATCATCAAAAAAGTAGGGCAGACCAACAACACCGCATAATTCAGAGAAAGTCTCAAGACTGAGCAGATCATCCAAAAATATGTGGATTGAACCATCGGCCAGCCCTTGCGTTTGCTCATAGGCCCAGGCGTGTTGATATATTTGGATGGTAAGTTCCCCGTCACTTTTTTCTTTGACCTGGTTGGCAAAGTCGGCAACAACCTCTTTGCCTAGCAGGGTGCGGGTCATAACCATACCCAAGGCCCGTGAGGGCTGCTGCTCTTGGAGGAAATAGCCCAATGGTCGATTGAGCGCTGTGCTAATTCGACGCAAAGTGGGAATGGTCGGGATAAGATCGCCGCGTTCGATATGTGATAGATGGCTGACCGAAATTTCGGTCACATCCGATAAGTCCGCCTGTCGCATGTTGAGCGATTTTCGGGCTTCACGAATGCGCGTGCCAATAAATTGTTCTTTATTAGAATTTTCGTTAGTAATTGTCAATGGAACGGAGAAAAAATTTTAGGTAACTTGTAAATTTGGTCGAAAAAAACTTAAAAAAATAAACGAGTATTTATAATTTGTCAGATTATAGCGTTTTTCAAGGGGTGGTCAAATTTAAAAAGTGTAGAATTTTGTGCGCTTATGAAACAAAAGTACTTTCGGGCAACCTGATAAGTACTCTAGTCATGTACTTTTGGCTCTATAACTTTTTTAACAGAAGTTTTATTATTATTTTAACTTCCATTCCACGCAGTAAATGATAATCTCAAAGGATCCATCGGGAGGACATGCATGCGACGACCCCAACAAGAACGCCGTACTGTTAAAGAGGAAGCGAGAGTTTGGTTAGAAGAACTTTCGGCTAATGGCCCCGTTATGTTAGCCGTTTACGTTTTTTTAATGGTTACGGTGCTTGTAATGTTAACCACATATGCTTTTGGTTTTTACAATTTTGCCTTTTTTGAGAATATTATGGTCGAGGCCCACGGTATGATTTTCGATTTGCTGGTTATCGGTGTGTTTGTGGGGTGGCTTACCCGACTCGGGGAGCGCCGGATGTCGGTGGAACGGTATCGAGAGGAGATTGATGATTTTTTAGGCTGGCATAACGAGGAGGCTATGCATCGCATTGTCGGTAATATCAAACGCCTTAATCGAGAAGGCATTACCGAAATTCGATTGATGAAGGCTTTTCTGAAAAACGGGCATCTGGCTAAGGTCGATCTCAGCGGCTCCGACCTACGGCAAGCCAATTTACAAAACGCCGATTTGCGCGGTGCAAAACTGCGCGGGGTCAACCTCACCAATGCCGACCTACGGGGAGCGGCCTTGAATGGGGCCGATTTTACTAATGCTGAATTAAGCGGTGCTATTTTCGACAAAGAAGCTATAGGCTTGCCACGATTAAATTAACGCTCGGCAATAGACATCAACCACTCCGTTGCAATCACGACTACAGTTCCTACAAGCAGAGAGAGGGGGAGGCTGATATAACCGAAGCTCCATAAAACGCCCAGCGTAAAAGCGGTCAAGCCGTAAGCCAGCATCGTAAACTTTTGTCGATTCGACATATCTTTATTCCTGATTTCCAAAGTTATAGGGTCGCATGGTTGCAAGGTTGCAGAGTTGTATGTTACACGGGTATATTTTTTGTATCCTTGCGACGTGTTACTTTTCTGGCTCTTTTGTAACTCAGGGGGTGGCAGGCTTGTAAAACGAAAAACGTAAAACGTAATTTTTTTTACGCATCACGTTTTACGTTTTATAGTGTCAACCCCTGGAATCCTGTTGAGCCAATTTTCTTAGGCCAATATCCGTTACGGTGTAGTTGGCGTCAGCGTGCGATTAAGCCAGCGACCGGTATAACTATCAACACTGGCCGCAATTTGCTCCGGTGTCCCGGCTGCCACAACGCGACCACCCCCACGGCCGCCTTCCGGCCCAATGTCGATAATCCAATCTGCGCATTTGATAACATCCAAATTGTGCTCAATGACCAACACCGTGTTTCCGGCATCGACCAGCCGATTTAGCACGGCCAGCAGCCGCTCGATGTCGGCAAAATGGAGACCGGTGGTCGGTTCGTCCAAAATGTAGAGCGTTCTTCCGGTCGAGCGTCGGCTTAATTCTTTAGATAATTTGATACGCTGGGCCTCGCCGCCGGAGAGCGTGGTTGCCGGCTGCCCTAAGGTTACGTAGCCTAACCCCACATCGTGCAGCGTTTCCAGCTTGCGACGCACCGCCGGGATGTTGGAGAAAAAGTCAAGCCCCTCATCGACCGTCATCGCCAGTATATCGGCAATTGATTTGTTGCGATATTTAATTTGAAGCGTTTCGCGGTTGTACCGCTTGCCGTGGCAGATATCGCACGGAATGTAAACATCGGGCAAAAATTGCATCTCAATTTTGAGGATGCCGTCACCCTGACAAGCCTCGCAGCGACCGCCTTTGACGTTGAAGCTGAAACGACCGGCTTTATAGCCACGCAGCTTGCTTTCGGGCATGCTGGCGAACAGTTCGCGGAGTGGGCCAAATAAAGCCGTGTAGGTCGCCGGGTTGCTGCGCGGCGTGCGGCCAATAGGGCTTTGATCGATGTCGATGACTTTGTCGATATGCTCGATGCCTTCGATAGCGTCGTGCCGGCCCGGTCGGGCGGTGGCGCGATAGAGCAGTTGATCAAGTTTGCGATGCAGCGTTTCCAGCACTAGCGTACTTTTGCCGCTGCCGCTAACCCCGGTGACGCAGATAAATTTACCCAGCGGGAATTTAGCGTCGATATTTTTAAGGTTATTCTCTTTGGCACCCTTAACCACAATAAATTTACCATTGCCGTCGCGGCGGCGGGGTGGTACCGGAATGCGGCGATCACCGCGCAGATATTGGGCCGTCAGAGACGTACTTTCTTTCAAAAAGCTGTCGCGCTCAGCCGACCAGACAACCTCACCGCCGTGCTTACCGGCCCCCGGCCCCATGTCGATGATCCAATCGGCCTTATACATCGTGTCCTCATCGTGCTCCACAACCAACACGGTGTTGCCCAAATCACGCAGCCCTTCCAGCGTTTTGATCAGCCGCTCATTGTCGCGCTGATGTAGGCCGATGCTCGGTTCATCGAGAATGTAGAGACAGCCCATCAACTGTGAGCCGATTTGTGTTGCCAGCCGAATACGCTGCGCTTCGCCCCCAGACAGCGTATTGGCCGCCCGACTGAGCGTAAGATAGTTAAGACCTACATCTTGCATAAAGCGCAGGCGCGCGGTGATTTCTTTTAATATTGGGTTGGCGATAAGAAGCTGACGGGAGCTGAGGATGGCTGCCGTAGGCTCATCACTGCCGTTGGCGCGTGAGTCTGGACTGTTCGTCAACTCCTCGAACCAGTGCAGGCCATCGGTGATGGAGAGATCGCTAACCTCGTGGATACCCATCCCGGCGATAGAGACAGCCATTGCTTCCGGACGGAGCCGGTGGCCGTTGCAGGCCGGACAGGTGCGGGCCGACATGTATTTTTCGATCTCCTGATAGTTATCAGAGTTATTGGCGTCTTTGTAGCGGCGCTGCAAATTAGGGATAACGCCCTCAAACGCGGTGCTGTAAGATCGCTGCTGACCATCAGCATTGCGATAGCTCAATGTGATTTTCTCGTCCGGTTTGCCGCCGTACAAAATAAGATCGCGCTGTGATGGCGTAAAACTGCTTAGAGGTGCGTCTATCGAGAGCTGATAAAAAGCTGCCACGGCTTTGATTAATTGCGCGTAGTAACCATTCTTTTGGCTACGGCTCATTTTAGCCCAGGGACGAATAGCGCCACCTTCCAGCGTCCGGTCAAGATTGAGAACGAGATCGGGATCGAGTTCGGTGCGGACGCCCAAGCCATCGCAGGCAGGACAAGCGCCGTGCGGACTATTAAAGCTAAAGGTACGCGGCTCGATTTCGGGCAGGTTGGTACCGCAGTGCAGACAAGCGAAGCTCTCACTAAAAAGTTTGTCCCAGGCTTTGCCGGGGCTGGTGACATCGTGGACAATCATCGTGCCGTTGCCCAACTTCAGCGCCGTTTCTACCGAGTCGGCCAGGCGGGCGGCATCCTCATTATCTTCTATGTTACTACTGTCATCGGGATGCCGAATAATAAGGCGGTCAACCACAGCCTCGATAGTGTGGAGTTTGTAGGGTTCCATTACGATCTGTTCATCGAGATCGTAGATCGTGCCATCAACGCGCACTCTCACAAACCCGGCTTTGCGAATCTCTTCAAAAACGGCGCGATGCTCACCCTTACGGTCGCGCACCAACGGAGCCATAATCATAATACGGCTGCCGTCGGGCTTGCCGAAAATGGCATCGACAATTTGCTGGCTGGTCTGAACGTTGACCTCACGGCCGCAGTTGTGGCAGTGCGGTGTACCGACGCGTGCGTAGAGCAAGCGCAGATAATCATAAATTTCCGTTACCGTGCCAACCGTCGAACGCGGGTTGTGGGTGGTCCCTTTTTGGTCGATGGAGATGGCCGGACTAAGGCCCTCGATCTGATCGACATCAGGTTTATCCATTTGGCCCAAAAATTGGCGGGCATAGGCCGATAGGCTCTCGACATAGCGGCGTTGGCCTTCGGCATAAATGGTATCGAAAGCCAGGCTGCTCTTACCACTGCCGGATAGGCCGGTAATGATAACAAGCTGGTCGCGAGGAATCTCGACAGTGATATCTTTTAAGTTGTGCTCACGAGCACCACGAACGATAAGATTTTTTTGCATAACTTTTCCAGGCGGTTAACAAGACGAACTTAAATTATTAACTTCCTAATTTAGCATCAAGCCGGAAATTTTGCAATACAATATTTGATGTATCTTTGATCTGTTAATCTAGGGATTGTTTATTTCTTAGCCTCAGCCTTGTTATTTTTTTACCGCGTTGCGCGTAAGTGAAATTGTATTATGTCTTGTAGTTTTTGCGTTTTTGTGGCATAATGATCATAGTCATAAAAAACGCAAAAAATTTTGCAGTATCTGTAGAATTAATAATTTTTCTGATAAGTTCCCAGCACTTTTCCTCACAAAAAAACCTCTGCGGGTGAAAAAATATGAGTGACTCTGACAAAAAAAAGCCTTCCGAAAATGATATCGAATCCCCAGTCGATGGTCCTACGCCTGATTGGATGAAGATGGCGACATCGTCTAATAGCGCTCCGTCGCTTACGGAGGAAAATACACCGGATTGGCTCAAAGATATTCGATCGGGCAAATCGTCTGCCGGTTCAGATACATCAACTGAAACCAGTGATGAAACATCAAGCGAAATGTCTGATTTGGAGCGGTTGCTGGCTGAAGAAGGCATCGATTTAGGAACGGTGGCCGAAGAGCGCCCGGAAGGTTCGGAAGGGATGTCGGCCCGCGATTGGATGATTTCTACCTCAGATGACGAGCTTATTCGACGCCGCATTGGGGGTGATGATATAACGACTGAGGAGCCGGCTCCCGCTGTAGCTGTCTCTGAGCCGGTGGCGGAAACGCCTTCTGAGTCGTCAGGTGAAATGTCTGACTTGGAGCGACTGCTGGCCGAAGAGGGCATCGATTTGGGTACGGTGGCCGAGGATCGCCCGGAAGGTTCGGAAGGGATGTCGGCCCGCGATTGGATGATTTCTACCTCAGACGATGAGCTTATTCGACGCCGCATTGGGGGTGACGATGTAACTACAGAGGAACCAGCGCCTGCGCCCACCCCTGCTGCCGTTACCCCTGAACCCCAGCCAGAGCCGGCGGTCCCTACTCCTGCTGCCGAGACTGAGATTGACGATGACAAAATGGTCGTCGAAGAAGATCTCCCCGATTGGCTGCGTGAAATTGATGAGGACGACGATAGTGGTTTTGGAGAGATCCCCACCTTTGATAATGATGACAAACTGGTTGATGAAGAGGGTCTCCCTGACTGGTTGCAAGACATCGAAGAAAGTGATGATACTGAGCTAGCTATAGATACAACTGCGGGAACCGCTTCAGAAGAGAGCGGCACAGCCGATGATGAGATGCCTGATTGGCTTGGTGGCTTTGGCGAGACGGTCGAGTCACCGGCCTCAACCGTGTCATCTTCCGACCTGAGCGGCGAAGAGGATGACAAAATGGTCGTTGAAGAGGATCTTCCTGATTGGCTGCGTGAAGTTGATGACGAGCCTGAAGCCGCAAGCGATACCGCAACGACGCCCAGTGACGATGACGGTATGGTCGTTGAAGAAGATTTGCCCGGGTGGCTAAGCGATTTGTCTGATGAGGATGCAGACTCTGATTTTGATGCTGAACAAGGTGACGACACCCTTGTTAGTGATGAATTGCCGGATTGGTTAAGTGATACCGAAGATCCGGAAGACGTACCTTTTCAACTGGATACATCCCTGGCCGCATCTCCTCTAGACAGTGATGATGAGGATTTGCCCGATTGGCTGCGTGAAGTTCAAGAGGATGTACCAACCAAGGAATCTACCCAGGAAGCTGCCCCTGCTTCTCAGGCTGCGGCTCCGGTTGCAACGAGGAATGATCCTGATGTTATTGAAGAGGATTTGCCCGATTGGTTGCGCGAAGTTCAAGAAGATTCCGACATTGAGGAATCGCCTCTTCTGGTTGATGAAACAGCTACAACTGCTTCTGCCGAACCGGTAACGGTTGATGATGATGGTCTTCCTGATTGGCTTAAAGATGTCGACGACACAACAGAAGACATTTCAGTTGAGGCACCGGTGACAGCTGCTGTCCAGGCCGATGAGAATGATTTGCCCGATTGGCTTAAAGAAGTGGGTGACGATGATGAATCGTTCGAAGACATTTCATTTTCCTCAGAAGAGGACACGCTCATTGTCGAAGAAGATTTACCGGATTGGCTTAGCGAAGTAGATACAGAAAGTGACGATCCGTTTGAACCTTCGGAACCCAGCCCTGAAGAGGAAGCGGAAATTGTCGCTATGGACGAACTGCCTGATTGGTTACGCGACACAGATGAGGAGAGCTTAGACGATATTGATGAAGATGAATTAGCGTCATTGCCTCCCGCCGAGGCAGTATCCGAACCTCTTGAAGAGGGTGCCATGCCGGTTGAAGATGATGATCTGCCTGACTGGCTGAAAGAAGGTGCCGGCCTTGAGTCTCTATCTGAAGATGGTGAGTCAGAGGAGATAGCGGCTCCGGAACCCAGCCCCGAGCCTGTGGCTGCATCCAGTCCAATTGAGGAAGCGTTCACCGAGCCGGTGGTTGAAGCTGACGAAGCAGAGCCGCTGCCTGTCGCCCAAACCCAAGCATCGCCGCCAACGCGAATCGCCAGCCGAATGCCCGATTGGCTTAAAAAGCTGCGGGAGAGCCAGCCTAAGTCTCCTGTCAAACAGCCGGTTGTGGCAGAAGCGTCTGCCGTCGTTTCATCGAGCATGCAAACAGCGGGTGCTATTGGTGCACCGGCTAAATTTGATAGTTCCGTATTGCAAAATCTTCCGCACGATACCGGTAAACGGCTAGAATTGGCGCGAGATGCCCGTGAAAGAGGTGAAATTGATGAAGCCATTCCGATTTACAGCAATCTGGTTTCTAGCGGGGCGCACCTGACAAGCGTAATAGAAGATTTACAGCAAAGCCTAAAAACCTATCCAACCAACTACATGCTGTATCAGGTTATCGGCGATGCGATGCTGAAAGACGGGCGCATACAAAATGCTCTTGAGTCGTACCGGCAAGCTTTAACAAAGCTGACCGGGTAGACAATAATTACCGAATCGTAAAGGTCGGGCTTAGCTTCCCGACCTTTTTATTTTGCTTTGTTTTTCAAGATGAAATTTGTCATCTGTGATAATCTGATTATTCTTTAAGAAACTATTTTTATCAAGGAGACTCCCCCCATGGAAAAGACCTTAATTATCATCAAACCGGATGGTGTTGAACGTAACCTGATTGGCCCTATTATTAGTCGATTTGAACAGCGCGGCCTTAAGTTTATTGGCATGAAGCTGATGAAGGTGTCTGACGAATTGGCGCGTGAGCATTACGCCATTCACGAAGGAAAACCCTTTTTTGAGCCGCTCATTCAATATATTACCTCGTCGCCTGTAGTAGTTATGGCTTTGGCCGGGCCGGATGCGATTAAAATTGCTCGTAATACCATCGGTGCAACCAAACCGTCGGAAGCCGCCCCCGGCTCTATTCGGGGCGATTTCGGTATGATGGTTGGTCGAAATTTAGTACATGGCTCTGATAGTGTCGAGAATGGTGCGGCAGAAATTGCCTTGTGGTTTGATGAGTCAGAGCTTGTTGATTATGAACGCTCTTTAGAAGATTGGATCTTAGAAAAGTGAGGTTAACACATGGCTGTTAACGACGTAACATCTTCACCAACGGATGTCGGTGAAATTACAGTCAAGGGTCAGGATATTAACAATATTCAGGCCAAAAATGTCTCGGTCAGCGGTGCTAAGGCTGAATACGTTCAGGGCGAAAAGATACAAATATCGCAAGCCGGTGTTAACCGGGTTGAAGGCCAAAACGTTGAGGTTCGGCAAGGCGGCATACAAACGCTACGCAACAGCGGGTCGACAACTATTCGTCAGGGCGGCGTTATTCAAGCCAAAACGAACAGCCTGTCGCTTACTCAGGGCGGCGTTATCTTAGCCGAAACGACCGAGGCCAATCTTACCGCCTCATCGGCGGGTGCTATCCTGAGCAGTGGTGATGTGTCGCTGGACCAGAGCCAGGCCAAAGCTGTCTTTGCTCGCGGCGAAGTGACGATGGATCAAAGCGGCAGCGGCATTTTAATGGCCCGTTCCGTAAAAACGGGCAATAATAGTGGCGTTGTATTGCTCATTGCCGGAAAAGTTGACGGTGATGTGAAAGCCGTCTTCGGCCCGGCAGCCAGTGCCGCTTTTGGCGCGGCGTTTGCTGTTGCATTTAGTCTTATTCTTTGGATTAGACGTCGATTTCTGTAAGATTGACGTCAGGAAACTGATATGCCGAAAAAACTTTTTTTAATGGTTGTCTGGCCTTATATTTACCGTTGGATCGCCCGACACGTAGCGGGCTTTCTACAAACTCGCCGCGACCGCCGTATGTATGGGGAACCGGAAGAAGTACCCGACTCAGTCAGTCCACACTGCCCCCCCTGTCCTAAAGTCGAGGAAAAACAGTCCGATACCGCGCCTAAAATTTGGTATACGTTAGCCGGAGTGGTCTTGGGGAGTGCCTTAAGTGCCGCTGCCTTTTTTGCTAAAGAGCGATTTCAGACCTCTCCGTAGCTGTTGGCGTATGACACCAATTACGAGATCGTAACTTAATAGGAGAAAATGCGTGTATATTGTTTCAACTCAGCAAATGCAAGCGGCTGAAAAAGCAGCGAACGCCTCCGGATTGAGTTACGATACCATGATGGAAAACGCGGGCCAGGCCGTGGCGCAGGCGATTGAACGGTATGTTGATATCAGCGGTGGGCGAGTCTTGGTTCTCGTCGGCCCGGGTAACAACGGTGGAGATGGCCTCGTTGTCGCCCGTTACTTGGCCCAGAGCGGTGTTACTGTCGCTGTCTACATTTGGAAGCGAAATACCGAGGATGATCCCAACTGGTCGCGCCTCGATCAGACCAGCGTAGAATGTATTTGGGGCGATGACGCATCCAGCCAAACCCGGCTGGGCCAGTTGCTCGATGAGTCGGACCTGATTGTTGACGCCTTGCTGGGAACCGGCGTCTCGCGGCCTATCGAGGGCACTTTAGCCGAACTGCTCGATCAAACCAAAGCC
>JAGRBZ010000024.1 GCA_020433805.1 Anaerolineae bacterium | reverse complement strand
AATTGTTAGAACTCGGTAACCAAATATCTCATACCCATTTCCAGGCCAGTACTGGGGCACAGGCAGCCTTCCAAAGCCAGTTGACCAGTTGGTTTGGACTACTAGCCAATGGAGGTTCTCCCATGACAATTTTTGGTTTAACAAAGATCTGGTTTATCAGTATCGTTGCTGCAGTTGTAGTTGGAACCGGCTTTTTGGCCGTAATCGTAGTCAGTATCTTCATCTTTAGCGGCGACGACATTGTAGCAGTCCCTGTGGTTACTGCATCGGCCACTGCCGATAGCACACCTAGCCCCAACGCCTCAACTACGGCTGTTCCCGGTGAAACGGAAACCCCGGCGACCACCGTTTCGCCGGCAGCATCGGCCAGCGTCGAACCCTCAACCACCCCGGCAGCGTCGCCCAGCGCCGAACCGTCAACCACTCCGAACGCATCGCCAACCGCTGAACCGCCGACAATCATTTTTATCGGCGGCTTGGGAGGCATGTCTTTATGCCAGGGCAATTACGGTACCCAAACAACGTTAGTCAACTATGGCAATCTGCCGGTTAACGATGCCGCGCTGGTTTGGGAAGTTGTTGAAGGCGGTGATTTCATCGATAACGTCAATATCGTATTACCCGAGCTTGCTCAAGCCAACAGCGACAACGTGGTTATCGAGCCTAACCCCGTAGCTGTGGTTGATGACGTGGTCGACGCACCCGCTATCCTAACCGACTATGTACCCTTTGATGCTCCCATTTCGATCAAGCAAGATGTCAAACTTGATGTCAAGGTGAAGGTTAAAGACAACTGGTGGAATCAAAAAAGCGGAACGAAAATCAAAGTTAAGCTGTCGGTCAAGAATAAGATTAAATTTGATCAGGGTAAGCAAGATACTAAAATCGATTACAAATATGACTTTAAAAGTAAGGGCGGCAGCAAAGATGGATACAGCCTCGATTATAAAGTAAAGGTCAAGAGCGACTATTACGATCCCTATCCCAGCCAGATCTTTACCATCGTCAAACAAGATGCTCAATGGGTTAGCCTAAACGGCGTGGCCCAACCCTACGGCGACCAGAAATGGCTTATTGATGGCGTTGTTGTGGTCACCAATCCATGCACCTACCTGCCAGTGAATTTCGTACCGGGGGCCAATGTTCAAGTTATCGGTTTCATCCAACCCAACGGCACCTTCGTGGCCATCAACTTCATCCTCATTAATACCAACGTCACGATTATCAATTTTGATAGCGGTGTTCCAATGCCCGGTGCTGACGATGACGATGATGGCGGCAGTAGCAAAGGCGGCGGTAGTAAAAAAGGCGGCAGCAAAAAGGGTGGCAGTGGCGGTAGTGGCGGCAGCAAAAAAGGCGGCAGCTAACGCTGTAAGACACATTCAAGAATACATTAACCGAAACAAGATGCGGAGTGCGTATTCCATATCTCGGTCAATACACACTCCGCACTATGTAACATAATCGTGGTTAATCATCTCCTTGAAATACCTAAAGGATATACAATGGATAACAGCAAATCGACCATATCGTCTGACCAAAGTCCATCGCCAAGCACCAAATTAAACCCTAGTTTGTTGATAGGCGGGGGAGTCGCTATTGTACTTCTGTGTGCGTGCCTGTTCTCATCCCTGGGTCTAGGGCTGTGGTTTGGCGGTGAATCAGAACCGGCTTTAGCGGATGAGGCGGTTGCCGATGAAGCGGAGGGCCGCGAAGAAAAAGCAATCGGTTCGACAGCTAATCAGGAACACCGAAACATCGAGGCAGTTGCTGATATGCCCCAAGAGGCGGACACAAGCGACGTTAACGCCTCTGCTCCGGAAATTAGCCCCTTCAACTTTGCTCTAAAAACAACGGATAAGGGTGAACCAATTGAGCCGACTGCTTCTTTTGAGGCTGGTGTGACTCAAATTCACGCCGTCTTTGAATATGCCAATCTCACCCAAGACAATATTTGGACCCAAGTTTGGTATCACGACGGCAATGAAGTGATGAATAGCAGCCAGCCCTGGCTTGAAGATGAAAGCGGGCTGTATGATTATCTCATCACGGCCAACGGTGATCCCATACCCGCCGGTCAGTGGGCTTTAGAATTTTACATCGATGGCGAACTGCAAACGGCCGGCAGCCTTATGATTGAAGAAAGCGATGACATCTCATCGACCGCCGAACTGCCCAGCCTGGATGATCTGCCCCGTGTTTATAGGATGGCCTACACTAAGTGGGACGGCGAAAAGCACAACCTCTTTGTGGGCGATACCAACGGTAGTCGCGAACAATATGTGCTGCGCGGCGGAGCCGGTCCTTCCTGGTCTAAAGATGGTGGTTATCTTTTCTTTTATGGCGAAGAGGGCGTCGATCAACAGTATGTCAATGGGGCGCACTATCCCCTACCCGGCGTTTCTAATGGCGTTATCCGGCTCGATGCCTCGCCGTTGCCAACCGGTTTCGCCCAGATGCAGTTGTATCAAGGCCACGGCTGGAATGACGGCACCGCTCGCTGGGCTAATGTTGCGCCTGATGGTACGATGATTGCTTACGACGGCGATCGGGGCGGTGGCCGCCGCATTTACTTCCTGGGCACGGCCGCCAACCAGCAGTTCCGCTATGAAATCATCGGCGAGCAAGCCGACTGGTCACCGGATGGCAAAAAAATTGTCTATCGCTCCGGCCGCAATAACCAGGTAGGGATTTGGATATCCAATCGGGAAGACTCCGGGCACACGCGTATTACCACCGGCGGCACCGATTCTTTCCCGGCCTGGTCGCCCGACGGCGAAACTATCGCCTTTAGCCGTGACGCCGGCGGCAACGTCGATATCTACACGGTCAATATCGACGGCTCCGACCTGAAGCGCCTGACCGAGACCGTGGGGCACGACACCCTGCCTACTTTTGCCCCCAATGGCGACATCATCTTCCGCACGGCCCGCAGCGGCACCTGGGAAATTTGGAAGATGAAGGGCGACGGTTCAGGCCCAACCCGTATTGTTGGCAATGCCCCCGTTGGCCCGGAGTGGTCTTTTAGCCGGCTGGGCGTGCTGCGCTGATAAACGAAACCGGCAATGGAAATTACTGAAGCAGCGAAGATTGCTTTTCTTTAACCCTCACCCCGTCGCTAACGCGACTCCCCTCTCCCAAATTGGGAGAGGGGTTGGGGGCGAGGGCATTTTCAAGGACAAGGATGCGCATCTCAAAATCGATACAAATCCGAATGTTCTGGACGATCATCGTCCTTGTCTCGCTGTGGGCGAGCGTCCAGGAAATCGGTTTGACCACGCCATCCCCCCACAACGACGACCTCATTATCAATGAATTTATGGCCGCCAATCGATCCGGACTGCTCGACGAGGATGGCGATTATGCCGATTGGATCGAAATCTACAACCCCAACCCCCAGGCCGTCAACCTGGCCGGTTGGGCGCTAACCGACGATGCCGACCAGCCGCAGAAATGGCCCTTCCCTGATATCGTTTTAGAGCATAACGGCTATCTGGTTGTTTTCGCCTCCGGCAAAGATCGCAAACCGACCCACCCGGAGGCCGCTTTACACACCAATTTCAAGCTCAATCAAGAAGGCGAATTTTTGGGGCTTTACAATATCGTTGACGATCGGTTTGCCAGTATTCCCGCAGCAACAGATGAGGAAGATTTTCCTGAGCAGTTGACAGACATCGCTTTCGGTCGCTATAGCGATGCGTTGGCCTATGGTTATCTGGTCGGGCCAACCCCCGGTCGGCCCAACGAAGAGGAGCCGTTATGGACTGGCCTGACTGCGCCGATTACCTTTAGCCAAAAACGCGGTTTTTACAACGCGCCCTTCACGCTGGAACTTACGACCACCACCCTCGACACAACCATCCGCTACACCACCGACGGCAGCCCGCCGACCGAAAAGCACGGCACTCTCTACACCACGCCGTTATCCATTACAACCACAACGTTGGTGCGGGCGGTGGCCTTTAGGCCCCATTTCCGGCCCTCGCCCATCGAGACGCACACCTACATTTTCCCCCAAGCGGTCTTGACGCAACCTCAAGCGCCGTCCGGCTTCCCCAAAACCTGGGGCGGGTACGAAGGCGTCCCGGTTCAGGCCGATTACGCAATGGACTTGGAGGTTGTTAACGATCCGCACTATCGCGACGCTATCGAGGGCGCGCTCCAATCCATTCCCAGTGTATCCATCGTGACCGATCAGCAGAGTTTTCAAGATATTTACCTTAACCCCCAACGGCGCGGACGCCCCTGGGAGCGACCGGCCTCGGTGGAGTTGATTGATCCCACCAACCAACAGCCGGGCTTCCAGATCGATGCCGGGGTGCGCATTCAGGGTGGTTTGGGGCGGTCGGAGTTTATACCCAAACACGCCTTTCGCCTCTTTTTCAGAGGTGAGTACGGCGCGGGCAAGCTAACCTATCCCCTTTTTCCTCAATCTCCCGTGAAAGAGTTCGATACGCTGGTTTTACGCAGCGGGGTCAATCGCAGCTATGCCGGTTATCCCGAAAGAGAAGAAGAGATCAAGCTAACCACTTACACCCGCGATGAATGGCTCCGCGCTTCGCAGTTGGCCATGTCCGGTTCGGGCGCGCACGGCATGTTTGTTCATCTTTATCTAAACGGTCTCTATTGGGGGTTGTATAATCTTGTCGAACGGCCCGATGACGCCTTTATGGCCGCCTACTTTGGCGGCGCGGAGGAGGATTGGCAAACAATCAACCACGCCGAGACAACCAGCAACAGTAGTGATCGCTTCAAAACCCTGCATGACCTGGCCGATAAGGGAGATCTCGACAACCCTGAAGCCTATGCCGCTCTTCAGGAATACCTGGACGTGCCTCACTTCATCGATTACCTCATTGTCAATTGGTACAGCGGCAATCTGGATTGGGGCTTCAACAACTGGTACGCCGGTGTCGGCAGCGCCTCGGGTCCGGTCAGATATTTTGTGTGGGATGGCGAGCGCACCTGGATCGAGGGAGCGGAGATTTATATGGAGTTTGATGAATACAATGACCAACCGAATCGGGTCAAGCCGCTGCTCAATGCCTTACTCGACAATCCTGATTTTAGAAGTGAACTGGCCGACCGGCTGTTCAAGCATCTCTTTAACGACGGTGCCCTGACCGAGAGCCAGGCCCGGCATCGCTGGCAAGCGATCAACCAGGTTGTCGAACCGGCCATCATTGCCGAATCGGCGCGCTGGGGCGATGTGCGCTTTGATCCTCCCCTAACACAGGCTGATTGGTTTGAAGCCCGCGATGATGTTTTACAGCAGATGGAGGGTAATCCGGCCCGTATGATTGACATCGCCCGTGAAGCAGGCTACTACCCCAAACTCGATCCGCCCCGCTTTGACCGGCCCGAAGGCCAGATTAGGCCCGGCACTACCCTGAATTTGGAAATACCCGACTCTCAGGAGCGTATCATCTTCTACACCACCGATGGTTCTGATCCGAGGCTGCCGATAACCGGAGCCGTCTCACCTGTGGCCTCCATCTATCGTAAACCCTTGGTTCTCACAAAGACGACCCACCTCAAGGCCCGCGCTTTCGGCCAAGGGGAATGGAGCGCACTAAACGAAGCCATTTACCACGTTGATAAAGCCAAAAGCACCCTACAGATTACCGAAATCATGTACAACCCCTCCGGCGGCGACGACTATGAGTTTATTGAGCTAAAAAATACCGGCAACACACCCCTTAACCTGGCCCACATGTCATTTGAAGGCATCCGCTTTACTTTTCCCCCCGACGAAGCACTGCTCTCTCCCGGCGCGTTACGCGTTCTTGTTCGAAACCCCCAAGCCTTCGCCCAACGATACCCTAATATCCCTATCGGTGGCGTTTACCAGGGACAACTATCCAACAAGGGCGAGACCATGACCCTGCGCGATGGTACGGGCGAAGTTGTCGTCTCGATCCCGTATGATGATGACAACGGCTGGCCCGTTAGCGCCGATGGCCGGGGTGACTCGCTGGTGCTGATTAATCCCCATCGCGACGCTAGTAAGGCCACCAATTGGCGGGCCAGCCAGACCCTCAACGGTACACCCCATTCGGATGAACCTTAAGCTGTCAAGCACCTACGTGGTTCAATTGCCTCACACAAAACGTTGCTATTCCCTAGTTTTGAGCTTAAATTGAAAGAGATATGACTTACGTAGTTCAAAATTCTTAACCACAGATTACACGGATTAAAAAGATAAAAATCAGTGTAATCCGTGTAATCTGTGTAATTCGTGGTTAATTTTTAGACAGAGTCCATCAACTGCGCAACGCGTAAGAGACATCTAAATTTGAGACTCATTTTGTTATAGGGGCACCCCATGAAACGAAACTTAAAAATCTACAGTCCACTTATGCTGCTTCTCTTTGCCATCGGGCTTTCATCAAGAACAATACCGCATGTTTTACCCTCTTGGTACGTCGCTTATGCCGGCGATTTCTTGTGGGCCATGTTGATCTTTTTTCTATTTTGTGTGATATTGCGGTTAAAGAATATTCAGGCGTTCTATCTAGCCCTGGTCACAACCTACATCATTGAAATTACACAATTGTTTCACCCGGCATGGCTGGAAGCATTGCGCTCAGTTAAAGTGTTTGCTTTGATTTTGGGCTATACGTTCTTATGGTCAGATATTGTTGCCTACACGCTCGGTATCTCACTAGGGGCATTAATCGATCGACTCATTATCAACCGCATTCCCATGAAGGCGCAACAAAACACTAACGCAGATGTAAGATTGACCAACAACAACGATACCTATGAAAAGATATCATCTATTTGAATGGGAAGATCAGGCTTGGTTTCCGTCACGCCTCCGCGATCTTATGACCGACTATTTAAGGCACGTTACCGTCCTCTTTAAGATGCACGAGCCAATCGTCCCGATACTGGATCAAACACTCAAGGCGACAAACTCAGATACGATTATCGACCTGGCCTCCGGTGGTGGAGGCCCTTGGCCCGCACTCGCTCCCGCACTGCGCGACATCCATCCCAACTTGAAAGTTGTGCTGACCGATTTGTACCCGAATGTTAAGGCGCTTGAAGCGGTCAGGCAGACAGCGCCTGATGTTATTGAGGTACGGAAAGAATCGATCGATGCGCTGCACGTGCCGGATGACTTGCCGGGTCTACGAACACAGTTTTTGTCTTTGCACCACTTTGAACCCGCGCACGTGAAGTTGATTTTTCAAAACGCTATTACGGCCCGGCAACCTATCGCTGTATTCGAGTTCCAACAACGCACACCGGCGCACATCCTTCAATTCGCGCTTTCGCCGATTTTTGTACAACTGCTGTCGTTTATGATTCGACCGTTTTCAGTAGCCCGCCTTCTATTTACGTACGGGCTACCGCTTGTATCTTTCTTTGTTATGTGGGACGGTATCGTTTCGGCGCTGAGAACCTACACGCCGGATGAAGTCCGCGCAATCATCACCACCATTCCGGAAGCCAATTTGTATGACTGGGACATTCGAGCAGAGAAAGCGGGCCAAGTGACGGTTTTCAGAGCTGTCGGTACGCCGCGCTGAGTGATTATTAAGCACCAAACCCCCTGGTTTTTAAAAGGTGCAGCCATAGGGGAATATCATCTATGCCCTATCAAACTACCATTAAGACTGTTCGCCATCAACTCATAACCAGCTTCGATGCCCTCGACGGCCGCTTTGCGCTCCCGGAATCGGTACGCAGTTATCAGCACGATGCTGAGGCATGGAGTATCGATGACATTCTCGAACACGTCAGCTTGACGTCCCACTATCTGCTGTTGGTGATCCGCAAGGGCGTGGCAAAGGCCTGCAAGCGGGCGGCGACACAATCGCTGCCGGATGATGAAAGCGATCTCGAAGCGATGAAAGTCATTGGCCATCCCGATACCTTCGCCTGGCTGCGCCCGGATCATATGGAGCCAACCGGTGCCACAACCAGTGCCGCTGTCCAAACCACACTTCGCCGGCAGCGAGCCGAATGTGTGGCGCTCCTTGACCAGATGCAGCACGGTGAGGGGTGCTTACATAAAGTGCGCATGTCTGTTCAGGAATTGGGAAAGTTGGATATGTATCAGTGGCTCTATTTTTTAGCCCTCCACGCGCAACGGCATGATGTTGAAATTGACCGCATTCTTGCCGCCCAATAAGCATAATTTTATACGTGGTAACTGTTCAGCCAATCGATGTCTATCAGTAAGCGTAGGCTAAGGCTGAGGCTAAGCAGACAAATTCAGAGCCTCCACGCCCTCAAAAAATCAGCGTACTTTCCTTGCCTTTTTCTTAGCCTTCGCCTTATCCTACGCCTAATTTACGCCCAGCAGTCTTGCGGCTGCATCCTCTCACGTTTTGAAATATCCGCACTAGACTGAAATCGCCGCATCCGGTATCATTATTCTGGGGAAGATTTTTACATCTTTGTGTGAAGTAATCGAACCGGCTTAGGTCGTACTAGATCAATTTTTACCAAAATTGAGCATCACACGAAAACCCGGACATAAGGATAGGGATCAATAATGAAGTGGGGCTACCTGCTAAAAACAATGACACTCGCGGCGATGTACGTTGGCTTGGCCATCGTAAGTTATCTATTTCCCACTGCCACGGGTAATATTCCTCTGGTTTGGCTGCCGGCCGGCCTCACGCTGGGCTGGCTCATCCTCTTTGGTTATCGGTTGTGGCCGGCAGTGACGCTGGGTGCTTTTATTGCCGTTTTATTAACCCATGCGCCGATAGGTTTTGCGTTTACTACGGCTATCGGCTACACATTGCAGGCTCTGGGTGGCGTCTACCTCTTGCGGCGATTCGGGTTTAATGTGGCCTTGGCTCAGGCCCAAGATATGCTTAAACTCATCTTTTTTGGCGCGTTTCTTAGTACAATCATCAGCGCTACACTAGGTGTTGTTGGTTTAGAGTTAAGCGGCATATCCTACCACAACGCCTGGCTATGGTGGTGGCTAAGCGATGCCATAGGCGTACTGTTCATCACCCCAATACTGCTTGTGGGAAACCAATGGTTACAGCGACGAAACGTAGCCGAGCCAATTCTTTTTCCGTTGTCCAGCTTTCTGTTGGCAGTAGCTTTCATTGCCGGCTTTACCATCTGGCGTATAGAAGAGCAAAGCCTAAGAACAAAACTGCGCGATGAGGCCAGCGAAATGATACGAGAAATTGATGTTGATGTTGAAAAAAACATCCAGTATCTCGTTGCTATTGAAGGCTTATATGCATCCTCACGTGAGGTAAACCGCAGCGAATTTGAGGCATTTGCAGAACTGCTCTTGAAACATGTATCTACGGCCCAAGCTCTGGCTTGGATTCCCTATGTCCCTCACGCTGAACGGGCGACTTTTGAGCAAACGGCTCGGCAAGAGGGCTTCTCTGGCTTTCAATTTATCGAACAAGATACAGCGCATCAGTTTATCCCGGCGGCGAGTCGGGCCGAATATTTTCCGGTTTATTTTCTCAAACCCTACATCGACAACAAAAATGCCCTGGGGTATGATCTGGGTTCTGACTCCTCCCGGCTAGAGACCATCCTCCGTGCGCGCGATGCCGGTCAACCAACGGTCAGTGCCGTAATTGAACTGGTAACAGAGTCCACTCCACTGAGAGGGCTTTTGATTTTCGTGCCGATTTATCTTGAAAACACATCGAGTACAAGCTCTGTAGAAACACGACGCGCCAATCTACACGGCTTTGCCGCAGGTGCATTCCGCTTGGATGCTATGGTAGCCGAAGCGCTCAAAACGCTTCAACAACAAGACTTGGAACTTTTTTTATTTGACATCACCTCCCGAAATAATGCGGAGTTTCTCTCGTACTACCCTTGTCTTTCTAACCCGCGACCGGCAGCAGACGCAGCCATGCTACCGCCTAACGAGCTGCAAACCGACTTATACTATACTTCTACTCTGGCTATTGGCGGGCGATTCTGGCAGGCGATTATTCGTCCCTGCCCTGCTTACCTGGCAGACGGACATGGCTGGGGAGCATGGGCCGTCTTGGTCATTGGGTTGATTCTAAGCGGAACTATCATTGCCTATGTAGGTGTACGCCAACAGACCAATGCCCAGCTTGCCTACCACGCCCATCTTTTGGGCGAGATAAATGACGCGGTGCTGGCCTTCAACCATCAATTTGTTCTCACGGCCTGGAACCGTGCGGCTGAAAATATATACGGCTGGAAAGCGTCAGAGATGATTGGTCACCCTTATCAGGACGTGTTGCCTACGGAATATGTCGATATAGACGAGGATCAAGCTCTCCGGACCCTTCAAAAAACCGGACAACTTAGCACCACGTTAATCCAGCTCCGTAAAGATGATAAACTGATTATCGTTGCAGCCAAAACGGTTGCTCTACGGGACGAAAATAAGCAGATAACAGGGTATGTCTCTGTCAACCACGACATTACCGAACAAAAACAGGCCGAAGATGCTTTGCGCAAAAGCGAGGCCCGCTATCGAGCCATTATAGAAGACCAGACCGAGTTAATTTGCCGTTTGACACCCGGTTTGGTCATCACCTTTGCCAACGAAGCCTACCGTCGCTTTTTTGATCGCTCGACCGCCGAGATTGTGGGACACGACCTTTCGCCGCTTGTTACTCCGGAGATTCTGCAAGAAATCCGTAATCAAATTACCAAACTAACCGCAGAAGAGCCGGTCATCAGCCATGAACATGAACAAATACGAGGAGACGGCAGCACGCGCTGGATGCACTGGTCAAATCGTGGTATTTTTGATGACGAGGGCCAGTTGATTGAAATTCAATCTGTCGGACAAGACGTTACTGAAAAGAAACAGTTAGAAGAACAACTTTTGCAATCGCAAAAAATGGAAGCCATCGGCCGGCTGGCGGGCGGCATTGCGCACGATTTTAACAACATTCTGATGCCCATTATGGGGTACACCGAATTAGGGATGACGAAACTGTCACCCGACGATAAGCTCTACACCGATCTGAAACGCGTGCAGGAAGCCGCCTATCGGGCTGCCGATTTAACCCACCAAATTCTGGCTTACAGTCGTAAACAAGTGTTGGAAATGCAGATTATTGACCTCAACATGGTTATCATGGATTTCGAAAAAATGGCCCAACGCCTTATTGGCGAAGACGTTGAGCTGCGGACATTTCTGAAACCCGACCTGTACCGGGTCAATGCGGATAAGGGACAAATTGGGCAGGTACTTCTCAATTTAGTGGTTAACGCCCGTGACGCAATGCCCACGGGAGGGAAGTTAACCATAGAAACGGCCAGCGTATACCTTGATGAAACGTATGTAAAAAAATATGCCGATGACCACACGCCCGGTCGCTACGTGATGTTGGCCGTAAGCGATACCGGCCACGGCATGGACGTTGAAACGCAACAGCAGATTTTTGATCCTTTCTTTACAACCAAAGCTCATGGTCAAGGCACAGGCTTGGGACTATCAACGGTCTTTGGCATTATCAAACAACATGGCGGTAACATTTGGGTTTATAGCGAGCCGGACAAAGGAACAACCTTTAAGATCTATCTCCCCCAAATTGAAACCATAGCCGCCACGCCTAAAACGGCCATTTCGGAACCGGAATCGCTGCTCGGGGCGGAAACGATTCTGGTGGTAGAAGATGAAGAAATGGTACGGACCCTTATCTGTGAAACCCTGACGGCGCACGGGTACACGGTTCTCGAAGCCCAAAATATCAACAATGGTCTGCAACTTGCCGCCGAGCAGCAACATATCGATCTCCTGTTCACCGATGTCGTTATGCCTGAAATGAATGGCAAAGAACTGTATCAAAAGGTGGTAGCCCTTCACCCGCATATTAAGGTCTTGTATATGTCGGGCTACACCGATGACGTTATTGTTCATCACGGCATATTAGATGATGGCATTAATTTCCTGCAAAAGCCTTTTTCGGTTCAAACCCTTACCAAAAAAGTAAGACAGGTTTTTGATTAACACCTAGCAGGTTCTCAACAACCCGGACATCCGAATCGCCATCTACACCCCCGATGCCCCGACACGCGCCAAATTGCAGCAGTATCTGGCTGATAGAAGCCAGTCAGCATAAGGAGATTTATTATGGAGTTTGAACAGCTTTATCAGGAACTCGCCCGTGGAGCGGAGACGGTGCGAGCACTCGTGGCCGGGATGTCGCCAGACGAAGCGCGGTTCAGGCCAGCCCCGGACGTATGGTCCGTTTTGGAAGTTATCTGCCACCTTTACGACGAAGAGCGCGAAGATTTTCGGCAGCGTCTCGACATCATCTTGCATCGACCGGACCAGCCGTGGCCGCCCATCGATCCGGCCGGTTGGGTTACCGCCCGCAACTACCAGGCGCGTGATCTGGACGAGATGCTGGATGGCTTCCTCGAGGAACGCGCTCAATCGCTGGCTTGGCTGCGGGAGCTATCGACGCCCAATTGGGATGCTAAATATAAGGCGCGATTTGGTCCGATCACCGCCGGTGATATGTTCGCCGCCTGGGTGGCCCATGATGCTTTGCATCTGCGGCAATTGGTGGAACTGAAGTGGGCCAAGGCGGTTAACCTGTCGGCACCATATGGGGTGCAATACGCCGGTGATTGGTAAAGGTTATCTTATCTTGGTTGAGGCAGCATCGAGAATAAAGTAACCATCACCGATACATTAAGCTTTTGGGACGATTCCTTGGAAAGCTACACCTTCAACCCTAAACGCGCCCAGAACTTTACCGCCTGGTGTCGGCTTGACGATACGTTATTCAACGGTGGCGCGTTGACAACCAGCCCCCACAGCAGTTTGGTGTTACGGGTATAGTGATCGTGCATCGTCGACTATCATCACGGTTAAAAATTCTTCGAAACGTTCAGCTTGCGAAGCGTGGAGCGTTTTTTAGTACGATGGGTTTGCATCCGGGCCAAAATATCGCACAAGAATTCCAGGGCGGTTGTAATGTACGGACCTTTGTTAAGCATGACACATTCGGCCCGACCGGCCATCGAGGCGTCGGTGACCTCAGCACGTGAGGGTATACCCGTTTTAGCCAGCGACTCGAGCACCTGGGTGGCCCAGATAACCGGGACGTGGGCGGCTTCGCACAGCCACAAAATTTCCTCCTGCACTTCGGCCAGCCGCTCGAAACCAACCTCTACGCCCAAATCGCCACGAGCCACCATGACCGCGACCGGCGGATTTTGCAGGGCAGTTAACAACAGGCGGGGCAAATTACTGAAAGCGGTCTGCCCTTCAATCTTCAAGATGATGCCCAGTTCTCGAGCCTTGTGGGCTTTGATTTCAGCCACAAGCTGCTCAATATCTTCTTGACGCTGCACAAACGAGAGAGACACCAGATCGCCGTGGTTGACGACAAATTTCAGGTCTTCTAAATCCTTCGGGGTTAAGGCCGGTAAATCAAGAACGGTATCGGGTAGATTGATGCCTTTTTCCGCTCCTAAGCGAGCCGCCCCGCCCGCTACTCGAACCAGTTCCACCCGAAAATAGTCGTCGGCTTTTTCACGGACATAGCCGATAAACTTGCCATCGTCCAAGAAAATGCGATGACCAACTTCTACATCTCTAAACACTTCGGGTAATGTACAACCAATCTGGGCCGGCTTAATTACCTGTCCCGTTTCATCAATTTCCGCCGATTGACCAAGCTCGGTATCTGAGGTAATGATCAATGTATCGCCGGTAGATAATAGCAGCCGTTCAGGCATTGCGGGTAGATGGGTGATGTTATCTTCGCCGATATGTTCCTCGTTGCGATACAGGCTCAGCGGCATGTTCGACTCGACATAGCCGGTCCGGTCTGATACGCACACGCAGGTAGTGGCGGTTACTTCGGTTACAGCCAAGCGACGTCGGCGCTCGCGTGCATCCTTTAATTGGATAACATCGCCAACTTGAACAATCGACAGGAATGCTCCTTTTATCGGCAGCACCGTTTCACCAGAATCGAGAGACGTTTGGATTTTTCCATCAACTTCGGGGGGCGTGGTTGTCAGCATCACCGTAGCCGGAGTCACGACTTGGCCGCGTTGATTGCGCGTCGGTCGCCAGCGGACTACTTCGGGGCCGGGCATGATGGGGCCGGTTCTTAGCTTGGGGCCACCCAGGTCGAAGGCCACTCTGCATGTTTTATCCAGCTCTTTTTCGGCCTGGCGCAGGTTTTTAAGCATGCCCAGCCACACCTCGGGACCGTCATGGGCGCAGTTAACGCGCATGAGATCCATGCCTCTGGCCAGCAAATCACGGATAAGCGTCGGATCATCGGCGGCTTCGCTGGGCATGGTGACCATCACCCGCACAGCACGTTTGCGCGGCGGCGGTCCTAATACGGTAACCGCATGCTCTTCTAAGAGGTTGTTACCAACAAAGTGATCGATGGGGTGATAGTGGAGATCTCGGGCGGTGACCGGCTGATCGGTTAGGGTGTAAAGCGTCATCAACACCGCATTGAGCGAGGCCATGACGTGCGATTCTATCCCGCCTAGCGAGCTTAAGCCGAGAGAGCGTAAGTCGCTCTGTAACTCACGGATATCGTGGCGTCGCAAAGCCAGATAGTAAATAAGGTTTTTGGCACTGAGTTTGTATTCCGGCTGAATTTTTTCAAGAATGGGGGCCAGCTCTTTCTCTAAACGTTGTCCTTCTTCCTTTAGGTACGTAACCGAACGCAGCGTCCGATCAATCAAAATTTTCAAGGCCATATCATTAGAGCTGTATTCTTGCTGCATCATGTTTCTCCCCTACTATTGCCGCTATCTTTATGATTCGGTAGACTTTACTACTATAATGCGAAACTGTATCTCGGCCAAAAATGTTTTCCGGCAATATCCTATTTATGAAAGAAGCCCCCTGGTTTTTTGGGTTACTGCGAAAATTCGGAAAATGTTTTACAATCCCTTAAAACAGGTTTATTTTTGGTCTAAAGGGTAGAAAAAATAGTTTTAGGGGCCAAAAAATGAGCTATAAACCCTTTTCTCAACAGAAGTTAAGGCAGCAGTTACGCGAGTTGGGCGTAATCTCCGGTGATATTTTGCTCGTTCACTGCGCATTTTCAAAGGTAGCCCCTGTTGAGGGAGGACCTTTGGGCTTGATAGCGGCTCTGCAGGCTGCTGTGGGATCAGAGGGTACCCTGGTTATGCCCAGTATGACCGACGATGATGAGCACCCCTTTGACCCTGAGCAGACGCCGTGCCTGGGCATGGGCGTTGTGGCGAATACGTTTTGGCAGCAACCCGACGTTCTCCGTAGCGACAGTCCTCACGCCTTTGCTGCAAAGGGACCGCAAGCCCATTTCATTACAGCGCCTCATCCGATTGATGTTCCACATGGTTTGGACAGCCCAGTCGGACGGGTGTACGAACGTAATGGGCAAGTGCTTTTGCTCGGAGTTGGGCACGGCACCAATACGACAATCCACCTGGCCGAGTCGCTGGCGGGGGTGCGGTATCGACGTCAGAAGTATTTGCATATTCTCAAAGCAGGACAGGTCACGCGCTGCGATTATGCGGAGATCGATCACTGCTGTGAAAGGTTTAATCTGGTCGATGGCTGGCTGGAGGCCGATAATCTTCAACGTCGGAGAAGCGTTGGTTATGCGGAAGCTCGTCTTATGCAAGCACGGGATGTGGTCAAAGTAGTTATGGCGCACATCAAAAACGATGAGACGGTTTTTCTTCATCCCTTTGGTGTAGATGAGGAATGCGATGAAGCGCGGGCCAGTCTGACGGGGTAACGCATACCGCAAATCCGCCTAAAACAAACATTCAGCTATGAGCAGATGGCATTATTATTATTTCAACAACTCAACTCATTATTGCGCTAAGATGAGCACCGTTTGTAACAAGACATTTGCTCCATTGATGACATCCTGATCGGCCGTAAATTCTTTGGGCGAATGGCTGATGCCGTTAACGGAGGGTACAAAGATCATAGCGCCGGGTGTAATAGCGGCCATTGATTGGGTGTCATGGCCGGCAAAGCTCATTAAGCGCGTATGACTCAGGCCCAGTTTATCGGCTGCGGTCTCGATGGCCTGCACCACCGCTTCAGCCGAAGGGGCGGCGACACAACCGCTGGTTTCGGTGATGGTAACCGTCAATCCATTGGCTTGAGCCACGGTTTCGGCCAACGGGTACAAGGTTGCGGCCATCGCATCAAGTTGTTCTTCGGTGCCATGCCGGAATTCGAGAGCCAGCGTGACCTCGGCCGGAACGATGTTGAACGACCCCGGAGCCAGAGCAATTTGGCCGCAGTTCATGACGCCGGGCGAGAATTGGTCGATGACTATCGTTTTAGCCTGCTGAATAAACTCTGCTGCGCCCCACAAGGCATCGGCACGTTTGAGCATCGGCATGGTACCGGCGTGGGCAGCCTGCCCCTGAAATTTTAACCAGGCTGATCGAATGCCGACAATGCCGGTGACAACGCCAATATCCAGATTGGCTTCTTCTAGACGTGTGCCCTGTTCAATATGTATCTCTACAAAGCCGGCCAGCGTAGCCGGATCGCGTCGGGCAGCCAAGATGCTATCGACGGTGAGATTAAGGCGGGCCATACCATCGCGTAGGGTTTCCACTCCACCGCGTGGATTAGTGAAATGAGCCGGGGTTAACTGGCCGGCCACAGCCTGGCTGCCAAATAAACCCACCACTGCTCCCTCTTCGTCCGTGAAGGATATCGCTTCAAGATGAACAGGCAATGTTTGCCCCACTTCTTTTAGCGTGCGCACCACTTCCAATGCCGAGAGAACACCCAATGCGCCATCAAAGCGACCCCCGTTGCGAACGGTATCGAGATGGGAGCCAATGATGAGCGTTAGCGCTTGCGGATCGGCTGCCGGTAAAATCGCCGACTGGTTGCCCGCGCCATCCTGTCGAAATTCTAATCCGGCGGCATTGACTCGCTCTTGAAACCATTGCCGACCGGCTACATCTTCCGGTGATAAGGCCAGCCGGCTGACGCCGCCATCTTCGGTGCGGCCAATTTCGGCTAGCTCCGCTAAATCGGCTAACAAGCGTTCTGAGTTGATGGTTAGCATAAGGTGCTCCTTGGGTTAGTTGGTTTGATGGTTTGTTTGTTGGATGGTTGGTTGCTATCAAACTATCAAACCAACCCACTATCAAACAAACCAACATTTTAGTCGCGACTGACCTGAACCTCAAACATCGTCAAACTGTCGCCCTCGCCATCGAGCAGCGTCAGCCGGGCAAAGTTATCGAGATTATACCAGCCGATACGTAATTCATAGATACCGGGTTGTACGTCGGCTGGAATATCGAGCAGGCGGGTATCGATAATGTTGTTGCCGGGCTGCCAATAGGCCGTTGGATAACGGGGCGGACCGTCGAAACCGGCAACTTGGGTTTGGGTGGCGGGATCGACCAGATGAATAAATAAATTGAGATTTTGGCCGGGCGGCAGCAACGTTTCCCAATAGAAGGTGATGGGAACCCGGGTTCCAGGTTTCAACACTGTTTCGTGAACCCAATCATAACCGATTAACTGAATCCGTCCGCCAAAGTCGACGACCAAGGGATGCCTTGGATCTAACTCCGGCCATTGAGGAGGCAAGAGCGGTATGCCGTCAACGATAGCCTCAAGTGTGTCACCGGCGCTGTTAATAGCCGGTAGCGCGGCTCGGGCCGGGTCATCGAAATCGAAAATACCAAATGTAAAGCGCGTAATGAGCGGTGCTTCGGCATCCGGGGGAATAAAAACCTGATAGGTATCGCGCAAAACCTGTCCCGGCACCAGCATCGAGGTCGGCCAGTTGCCGCCGTCGGGGTAAGTATTGGCTTGGCCGATTGATTTGCCATCAGGATCGAGCACATGAACAAAGGCACTGTAGTTACGATCAAGCGGACGCATCGCCTGCCAATACAGCGTAACGGGCAGCCATTCGCCGGGCCGAACGGCAGGTCGATCAATCGTGTAGCCGATGAGGCGCAGGGCGTCGGCGTAAACCCAATCGACCTGGGTTAACGAATTAAGATCGAGTTGGGCCTCATCGACCAGCGGCGTTTGGGCATAGGCTGCCTGAATGTATCGAAAGGGAGCGATGACCGAGAGCGAAAAGAGCACAGCAACCAAAATAGAAGGGAGTACTACATTGAGTTTAGTTTCGCTTGGAGCGTTAGGGCGGAGGCGGGCCAAGAAATACCCCAATTCGGCCAGTCCCCACGCCGTTAAAATGCCCAATGCCGGTAGGGTTGGGAACAACAATCGCCCCCATGACGCCGGTGTGATTTGCATCCAGCGCAGCAGAGCAACGAAGATGATAAGAACCCAAAGGGCTAAAAGACAGAGAAGAACGAAGATGGGAGACTGGAGATTGGAGATTGGAGATTGATCGTTACCCGCTGACCGCGCAGAACTAATCATACGCACCAGGCCTATGATGATGCCAATAAGCACGAAATATTTCACCCACCGCAGTACATTGTAGAGCCAGGGTTCCAGCAAAACCTGGCCCGCCCCAAAGGCTGCCCAAAAGGAGAGTTCCAGCCCTACAATTTCGGTGCGCCATATTTCGGCCAGCGTAGGTCGAGGATCGAGGGCTCCGCCGCGATAGAGCAGATGGGCTTCGAGCGCCGTCGGATCGCCGTAGAGCTGCATGTTACGCCAGTACCACCAGCCGGCCAATAGCAGAATCAAACCGATGATAACCGCCCCAAATTTGAATAAATCGAGCCAGGCTTGCCGCCGATAGACATCATACAAGAATACTAGGCCGGTTACCGGCCACAGATAGAGCATACTCAGTTTGGTAATTGCTCCCAGCCCCAAGATGATGCCTAAAAACACCGCGTACCGCATCGAGCCACCCCGCTTGATAACCAAGGCCAGCACAACCAACGCCGCTACTGCCAAAGTCACCGTCAGACTGTCGTTGGTAATGGCCGAGCTGACGTGAAGGAACTGTGGCACAAAAGCAACAAACGCAGCAGACAGAAATAGAATTATGAAGGATGAATTAGGAATTATGAGGAATGAAGAATGATCAAGGGCTGCTGACTGCCAACGGCTAACGGCAAAACTCGGTGAAGAGTCATCGACAAAAATAATACGGGCTAATATATAGGTGAGTGCGACGGTCGCCGCACCGGCTAGAAGCGAGAGCCATCGGGCGATGTGGGCGGCAATAATAACGGGAGTAGTACTCCACGTTTCGCCAGGCGGGTGAAGGTAGAGGTTGTTGTTGCCGCGCTCGCGCCAGACAAAGGATCGATCATCGGCATAGTGGGGATTACGTGGCGGTTCTTCAAAGCTGTCCAGGTCGAGCCAAGATGTTGCTACAGCAGCCAAGATGTGATACAGCGGCGGCTGTGTTCCCTCCTGATCCCACGGTTTGTAGACTCCTTCGCGAACTACCGGCAGTTGGTGTTGGGTTTGAATAACCTGAATAAGGGCGAAATGCTTAAGCTCATCCGGCTTCTCGAAGATCGGCACGGTAAAGTCGTACAGTAATCCAAGGATGATGAACACGGTGAGTATCATGATTAACCCATATCGCTGAAGGCGTGAACGGCTAACCGCTGATGCTTGACTGCTGATTGCTGATTGCTGACTACTCATATTACGTGTTTGACTCATAGCGGCGAATTATACCACAGATGAACCGCTTTGACGCGCTCGAAGGTGTGAATATAATGGTTCTTCTGTTAGATAAATAGAGATTAGAGACTGGAGATCAGGGATTATGCTTGACGGTCTCTCGATTTCAATAAGTACCCAAACGTTACGTTTTTGAGGAGAACGATGAAACTATTTTCGGTTTTGACCACGCTCATTATTGCTATATCTCTAACGGCTTGTGGCGGATCATCAACAACACCCACGAGCGAACCGCTGCCGGCTACGGAAGAAGCTGTCAGCGTTGTAACCGAACCAGAGCAGGCTACCGATGAGGCAGAGGAAGTTGCCGCTGACCTGGTCCCGACGGATACACCAACCCAATCTTCAGAGCCGACAGCTACAAATACCACGGTATCGACATCGACATCCGTGACCGAACCCACTGAAACGCCCGTGCCGGACACGCCCACACCAATGCCAATTCTCGACCCGATGATCAAAGTCGATGAGTCGATTGACAATCAGGTCAACGTGCGCAGTGGCCCCGGCACCGACTATCCGGTTGTAGCTCAGTTTTCGCCCGGCCAAGAGGCGCTCATCTTGGGTCGCAATGACGATACGAGTTGGTGGCAGATTAGTCTACCGGACGGGGCCACCGGCTGGATTTATGGCGATCTGGTTACGCTTTTGGGCGATGACGGCGCTATCGCCGTGGCGGAAGCGCCGCCACCCCCACCCACCGCCACCCCTGCTCCTGAAGCGGTTGCCGAAGCGGCTCCGGCTGAAGGTGAATCTGAAGGCGGTGGCGATGAGGACGAAAATCTGACGCCGGAACAGTTAGAGAATGAGTTGCGCTGCGGCAAAGATTTCTGCGTCACCTTCCAGGATATGCTGTCGATTGGTGAAAACGGCGGATGTGTAGGGAATCATAGTATCTATATTACCGTGCTGCAAGGGCCGCCACCGGGAGTGCCGATGGATGGCGTAGTCATCGGCGACACATTTAACAATGTTGAAGTCGCCTCCGGCAGTCACGGGCCGGGGCGTACCGAAATTACGCTGTGGAACAACAGTATGACTCTCTACGCCAAACGTCATATTGACGAGACGCCCTATACGAGTGAGGAGAGCTTCAATTTTACGGCTGCTGATGAATTAATTCCGGCAGAAGTGTTAGCCGCCAAGGGCTACTGCGACGGCAGTATTGAAAAGTGTCAGTGGGCGCAAAACCATAACCAAGTTTGCCGGGGACATTATTCGTGGCGGGTAACGTTCCACAAGTTTGATTAGAGTTTGTTGAGTTCTTGGAGTTCTTGGAGTTCTTGGAGTTTTTGGAGTTTTTGGAGTTTATAGAGTTTCTGGAGTTTTTGGAGTTTTTGGAGTTTATAGAGTTTCTGGAGGTCATAGTGGTTATGATTTCTCAACTCTATTAACTCTACGAACTCTACAAACTCTACGAACTCTATTAACTCTACGAACTTTTTAACTGTGATTCAAATCGCTGATACTGCGCTGAATTTTCTTCTTTTACAACTTCAAGCAGTTGCTCGAAGGCTAAAGTGCGTTCGCAGTGTTCGATCAGGCGCTGAATTTTGGCCGTGCGGCTCATCCCCTGGCTGAAACTCTCGTGGACATCGCGATAGTAATCGTAGCAGAAAATATCGAGGGACTCATCATCGAAAGAGGCTTTGAGCAGTTTACGAATAGCAGGGATGTTGTAAGTGACGGCGGGCGGCGACGGCTCGGACGGCGTAGCAGTTGAAGTAGAGGAATGGGCAACCGGTACGGGACGCGGTGACGGAGCCGGTTTCTTGGCCTGCATCTCGGCGACTTTGTGAATCGCTTCGGCAATATAAAGGAAGGCCTCATCTTGATCATTCCACTTGGTGACCGGTTTGGCATTCTTGGGCAGCGCTTGTAGTTTGCTAAAGGGTGCATTTTGCCAGCGTGTCGGTCGCAGAATGACCGGAATGACGATAGCTTCACGGGCTTCATGGCGCTCCAGCGCTCGCGTCATCTCGACATCGTAACAGTAATCGGAAGCGATAAAATCCGGGCTAACGAGGAGAAGAATAATATCAGCCCTATTGAGATTATCATCGATGGCATTGGCCCACTCACTCCCGGCAGTAATATCGCGATCAGACCAATCGGAGATGATGCCCTGTCGTCGCATAATCGAAAGATGCTTGGCTAATTCATCGCGCATTTCTTCATCTTCATGAGCATAAGAAAAAAATAGATTTATGGGTCTGGGCATCGTACTGCTTCCTTTTTGAGAAGATTGTTTCGGGACGACATCGGTGGCAACCGGCTTCGATGAGGGTTGAAGTAAATTATCCGGCATCTCCGGCCAGAGCTTGGGCAGCGCCTCAACCGAGACGGCCAGACCGCGCTCACCCTGGCCCTGTCGGTGGCTGACCACGCCTAGCACTGTGCCGCTGGCCTGATCCAGCACCGGTGATCCGCTGTACCCCGGTTGGAGTTGATAATCATCTTCAATCTTTAGGTCCCAGGCGCGAACGCGCTCGGCTTGGCCTCGCATCGCCAATGAGACGGTTTGCCCCAAGATGCCTTGGAGTGGCCGTACAAGAAAATGCACACCAAACTTCTGAAAGCCGGCGGTCAAAAACGAACTGTCTTTATCGCCTGTAATCTGCAGGGGCAGCGGTTTTTTATCGGTGCGAGGGGCCACACGCAGCACCGCCAAATCGACCTCCGCTGCCGAGCCATAGGCGACCACTTCACCTGGGGCACCTTCCACATCAACAGCATCCGCTCCGCCGACGTCATCAACCACGTGGGCACAGGTCAGCAGGTAAGCAACCGCATCATCCTGGTAAATAACGAAACCCGTTCCAAAGCGACTGTTGCTCGGATCGGTTCCGGTGATAAGCGCCACCGAACTTTGTAAATCAACGGTCACTTATTTACTCCTTAGGCTTCAGCGACAGTTTTACTTTGAGGTTGGCTCCCGCCGATGATTTGGTCACGTAGAGATTGCCTTCACCCTCAAAACTCAGGCCCAGTTCAATTTCGGCTCGCTCAATATCCATATCTTGGCTCAATTCTTGCCAGGCGGCCGTAATCGGACGAATGGTTCTTACAAGCAAGGGCTGAATTTTATCGAAGGTAGCGCCGACTTTATCGGCAAATCCACCGGAGATTGGTTGAACCTCGTTGCCCGGTACTTCAACTTCTATCAGAGTACCGTCTTCCAGTTCGATCAATTTGGTTGCCATGCGGTATCCCTTTCACCATTTAAGACAAAACATAATCATATCTTAAGTAAAGAGTATCGAATTATGGGTCGAATGTCAACTCTACAGTTTCCGGTCAGGAATGCGTTAACATAACTATTTTTGTAAAAACATTAAGGACGGCTACAATACCATGAGCCAGTTGATAGATTGCTTGGTTTCGAGGGAGAACCGTCATGCTGAGCAGACAGAAAAACGATTTGTACTCTATAACAGCAAAATCTCTACTAAAGCTGGTTGGACTTGTTTTGCTGCTGCACATGCTCCTGCTGCCACACCTTGTTTACAGCCAAGATTTACCGGTTTCGATTCGGGTCAACGGCTCGCAGTTTTCAACCGATGATATTGTAATTCTGACGGTCACTGCGGTGAACGACTCTCCGCGCCAGCCGCGACCGATATTGCCTCCGCTCGATGGTCTGTCATCGACCTGGATATTGCCACAAATGTAAGTTTGGTGGGCGGTGAAATTCAAACGGAAGTTGTCTATACCTATCAACTCCAGCCGCGACGAACCGGCACACTAACCATTCCCCCAATTCCTATTCAATTTAACGATGATGATGTAGTAGAGAGCGACTCGATTTCGTTTGAGGTAACGCAAGGGGAACCGCCGGCTCCCTCGCCGAACCACGCTGTGCTGCCCGGCCCTATTGTGCCGCCGGCGGATTTAGTTGATCAGGATTTTTACGTGGAGGCCGTAGTCGATCAGGAATCGCCCTATCTGGGGCAGCAGATTATCTACACCTTCCGACTTTACCAGGCGATCCGGCTTTATCGCCAACCGCAGCTCGAAATGCCTATCTTCAGTAACTTTGAGACGCTAGGCATGCCGGTGCAAGAATATAATCTCGACATTGGCGACCGTACCTATCTGATAAGCGAAATTCGAACCGCCCTTTTTGCGAAATCTACCGGTAACATCAACATTGGCCCGGCGCAGTTGATATTTCCAGGCAGCTTCTTTGAAGAGTCGGTCGAACTCTATACCCAGCCCATCGAAATGAATATAAAACGGTTGCCCGATGACGCTCCGCCGGAATTTACCGGCGCGGTCGGCCAGTTTGATATAGAGGCATGGTTTAGCCCGCAGGTGGCAGTCATAAACCAACCCTCAACCCTATCGGTTGCGATTACGGGTGTGGGCAATATTAATACCCTCCCGGACCCTATCTGGCCGCCGCTCCACCAGTGGCGTACGTACGACTCGTTTAAGAGTCAGAGTATGAACATGAAAAATGGACAGATGCAAGGAACCCGGGTTTACGAACGACTCATCGTCTCAGATAAGTTGGGCGATCTCACCATTCCTCCGTCTCAATTGGTCTATTTCGATCCGGTCGCCGAGGAGTATCGCACGGCCAGCACCAAATCGCTTAAGGTGCGCGTTATTGCGCCGCCCACACCTGACCCGGCCTCAGCAACAGCGACTGCTGTCGCCATGATCCCGGCTGCGACACCGGTCGGTCAAGCGGGCAATGTTGATCTTGATACGGATAATGAACCTTCTATCATCAATCCGAATTTTTCCGGTTCACTTGAATCGAGTTGGAGCGTAATCCTGCCGATGGGCGTAGTCCTGGTATGGACGATTTGTGCCGGTATTCCCACAGCCGTGGTGGTTGGTGCGGGAGGATTATGGCTGTGGCAGAAGCGACAAAAGAAAAATGGCAGCGAGGCCGACGCCATCAACCAGCCCAAAGAAATGATGCATCCGGCCATCGCACAAGCCCTCACAATGAGTAACGATAACTATCAAGCGGTTAGTCGTGCTTTAACCGACTATTTGGGGCAACGGCTGGGTAGTTCGGTTAAGGGGCTTACCCGCATGGAGTTGGCCGAACGATTGAAAGCAGACAATCTTTCGATGTTGCAGATCCACAAAATCAATGACTATCTGGCGCGAAGCGAGATGGGGCGCTACGGTCCTCAAACCGACAACGCGGGCTGGGATCTACTGGCGAAAGCAGACAAACTTCTGTTTGAACTTGATGAGAAGGCTGAGGCTAAATCTAAGCAATAATCATCGATTCAGGCCACTTTAACGAAGAACTGCACTCTATTGTTACCATTACACATTACGGTACCGCCAAAATTTCAGGCTAAAAATCGTCTCAGATTTTTACACCTTGCTCCCCCATTCCTTCGATGTTATAATCCACGCAATTTGTTATTCGGTGCAAGAGGCCTATGCCAACCCAATTACCTATGGTATCGGTAGTTATCGTATCCCATAACGGGAAAAAATATTTAGTGCGTTGTCTGCCGACCCTTTTTAGCCAAGAGTATCCCCATTTTGAGGTAATCGTCACCGATAACGGCTCGACCGACGGTTTAGCCGATTGGCTTCGGGCCGAATATCCGCAGGTAACGCTGATTCCCAACTCCGAAAATTTAGGCTACTGCACGGCCACCAACCAAGGTATCGCTGTAAGTCGGGGCGAATATATTGTGGTACTCGATGATGATACCGTTTTGGAACCCGGGTTCCTAAACGCGATGGTCGCCGCGGCGGAGTCAGGAGACGACGTCGGCATGGTTGCCAGCCAAATCGTGCTCGATCACGCGCCGGATTTGATCGACTCGGCCGGTATCGAGGTTGATTGGGCCGGGCTAGCCTGGAATCGGCACATCGGCCAGCCGGCGGCAGATGAACCGGACGAACCAATCGAAGTTTTTGGCCCGGCCGGAGCAGGAGGCTTGTACGCCCGCCGGATGCTCGATCAAATCGGCTTGCTGGATGAAGACTTCTTCATTTATTACGACGATTCCGACATCGCCTGGCGCGGTCAGCGGGCCGGCTGGCGCTGTATTTATACACCGAGGGCCAAAGTGCGCCACGTCCATTCGGCTACCAGTGGCAAGTGGTCACCCTTCAAAAGCTACCTCTTGGGGCGCAATAAGCTGTGGACCATGACCAAAAATTATGCGCTGGGCAGTTTTCTACTGTATCTGCCGGTTATTCTTCTCTTTGAAGCGGCAGCGATTTTTTACGGTATCTTCATTTTAAGAAACACAGCCGCGCTGCGGGGCCGATTGGCAGCACTATGGAATATTGGGTTGCCGCTCGCCAAACGTCGTCGGTTCAACCAAACGGTGCCAACCCGCTCTGTGCAACTGGCTCCCATTCGCACGCCCAAACTCGCTTGGAAGCTGCATCGTACTATCCCTCATTAGGCAGTTGCTATGACTATCTCTAATGTGCCAAAAGCAGTAGAGCACAACCCGTTAAATCTCTCTCAAGTCGACAAGGCGACTCATCATGCGCGCTCGCAGCTCGCCATTGTTATCCTTAATTGGAACGCGGCCGATGATACCCTCGCTTGCATCCGCCATCTGACAGCATTCAAACAGCTTCAGCCTCACATATGGGTAGTCGATAACGCCTCACTCGACGGCAGTCCCGATCAAATTGCCGCTGAATTTCCCCAAGTTCATCTTATTCGAAATGCGACGAACCTTGGCTATGCCGCCGGAAATAATCGAGCGCTAGCCGAAATTCTTGAGCGCCCGTTCGATTTTATTCTGCTGCTCAACAACGATGCGCTCATTGACGAAGCGAATTTGCAGCAGTTAACCGATGCGCTGCAGCAATATCCCGAAGTTGGGATTGTGGGGCCAATAATGCACGATGCTAGTGCGCCGGAGCGCTTTCTCAACGCTGGAGGCCAGAATCCGGTCCTCCACTTAACCTCCCACGTTTCGCGCCTGTCACAACACGCGCCGCTTCAGCTTGTCGATTATGTGCCCGGTACGGTCATGTTGCTTCGAGGCGAGGTTGTTGAAAAAACAGGCCTTCTCGATGAGCGCTACTTCTTCAGCGCCGAAATCCCCGACTTTTGCCGTCGGGCCAGACAGCATGGCTATTTGAGCGCGGCGGTCACCGGGGCCAGAGCCTATCACACCATCGAACGATCGTCGGCTTATCGAAAGGCGCTTTACGTTTATTACATTATTCGCAATCGATTCCTTTTCATCCGCAAATTTTATCCCAAGGCAAAAGGTATTTTGTTCGGCTTTTGGATGTTGTACAGCCTGGCCCTATCGACAAAGTTACACCTTGAAGGTCAACGGACCACGACGAAAGCGGTTATGATGGGCCTAAGCGACGGCATCCGAGGTCGATTTGGCGGCCAAAACGAGCGTGTGCTGGCGGCATGTGACGAACCTGCACCCTATCCTCCCCACAAAACATTATGAAACTGCTGTACCACATTACCAACTTACCCCCTAAAATTCAGGGTACGGAAGCCAGCCTGCAAGAACTCACTATTTTGCGCCAACATTTCGGTGGCGATCTCATCCATCTCAATCCGAATGAGCATTCGCCGGTGTATCTACCCCGTCTGCTGTTTGGATTTCATCAACTCAAGCGCATCCGTGCCGCCGAACCCACTATCGACGCCCACCATCTCTACAATGCCGATCCGTTTGCCTTTCCGATCACACGCTGGCTGCGCAAGCCGGTTATCTACTCCGTAAGCAGTGGCGTCAGACAAAAACGACCGAATCTTACTTATTTCAACGGATTAGCTGCCGTCACCGTTTCTGACCAGCGCAGTTTGAACCAAATGACAGCTTGGGGAGTGCGCAACTGCTTTCTGGTTCGACACGGCATCGACACCGAGCATTTTACGGTGAATCCACTACCGCTTAATGGCAAATTCAAAATTATGGTAGGCTCGGCTCCGTGGACGATGGGCCAATTTGCCACCAAAGGCATCGACGCGCTCCTGATGGCGCTGCAACAAGCACCCTGGCTGCATCTTGTTTTTCTGTGGCGCGGTGTTTTATTCGACGAAATCATTCAGCGGGTGCAGCGATTAGGTGTTGAAAATCAGGTTGACATCATCAACCAACGCATTGATGTCAATGAGATATTGGCCGAAGTACACGCCAGCATTGCTCTGGCTACGGATCCGGCTATCATCAAGGCCTATCCCCACTCGCTGATCGAGTCGCTGGCGGCGGGCAAGCCGGTTTTGATTGGGCGTTCGATTCCCATGGCCGATTACGTCGAGCAGCACACCTGCGGCCAATTGATTGACAGCGTCACGCCAGAAGACATCTTATTCGCTGTAGAAAAATTAACCCACAATTATGAGACGTTTCAACAAGCTGCTCATCATCTGGGAGCACGTGATTTTTCTTATCAGGCAATGATCACGTCCTTTGAGGAGGTGTACAAAATAGTACTGAGTCAACACAAACGTCAGGATAGAAGAAAGACACAGGTGGTTATGAGAAAGATTCAAGGTTACCTAACTACATCGAACCTGTTTACAAATTCCATCGATCATCTGGTTCGTATGGCCGGCTACAATACCCATTTGCCGCCCCTAAAGCTCCGCGATGTCGGACCGAGCAATTTTGAGGCTACTGGTCAAGAGTTTTTGGAACATTTCATTAGCGTCGGTGATCTTCAGCCACACCAACGGGTGTTTGATATTGGCTGCGGCAGCGGCCGAATGGCGCTCCCGTTGACCAAATATCTCAATTCGACAGGTTTCTATCTGGGCATGGACATTGTGAGGCCATCGATCGTTTGGTGCCGACAAAATATCACTTCTCAATTTCCCAACTTCGAATTTTTGCACTTCGATCTGTACAATCAAAGGTATAATCCTCAAGGACAAGCCTCAGCCGATAATTATATTTTCCCGTTGCCTAACCACGCTTTCAACTTTATCTTTCTTACGTCCGTCTTCACCCATCTTTTGCCCGACAGTACCAGAAACTATCTTTGTGAAATTGCCCGTTTATTGCGTATGAACGGGCGTATCCTAGCGACATTCTTTTTGTTGAACGAAAAGCAGCAAGACCTGGCCGAACAGGGCCGAAACGAAATCGATTTTAGATACGGCTCCGGTCCATATCGCATGCGAAGCGAAGCAATTCCCGAAAGTGCGGTCGCCTACGCAGAACCGTCTTTACGTCAAATGATTGATGACTGCGGATTAAAAATTAGAGGAGAAGTACATTATGGCACTTGGAGCGGTCGTGCCGAAGGGTTATCCTTTCAAGATATCGTCATTTTACAACATAAATCGACCGAATAGATCATGATAAAAAGTGAAACGCCCGAAGTTTCCGTTATCATCCCCAACTGGAACACCCTGCGCTGGCTGCCCGGTTGTCTCGACGCCCTTAATACTCAAACGTTTCACGATTTTCATATTATCATCGTTGATAACGGCTCAACGGACGACTCGGTAGCCTTCATTCAAGAGCATTACCCCGATGTCGATGTCATCGTCCTACCGGAGAATAGAGGTTTTGCCGTGGCCGTCAACACCGGCATCAAGGCCAGCCAATCAGAATATATTGTTCTGCTTAATGTTGATACGGTTCCTAGACCCTGTTGGCTGGAGAAACTGGTCGAGACTGCCGAGCAAAATCCGCCGGAAATCGGGTTCCTGGCTTCCAAAATGCTCAACCTCGATAACCCGGACTTAATCGATGACGCCGGCGATAGCTTTAGTTGGTATGGTTCGTCGTGGAAGCGGGGAAAAGGCGAACCGGCTGCTCGTTACAATCAGCCGGACGAAGTTTTATCGGCCTGCGCCGGGGCAGCTCTCTATCGCCGCACTTTTTTTGAAGCAGTCGGGCTTTTCGATGAAGATTTTATCAGCTACTTAGAAGATGTCGATCTGGGGCTGCGTGGGCAATTGCTGGGATATCGCTGCCTGTATGTTCCGGAGGCTGAGGTTCTACACCAGGGGCAAGGCGCGGGAATTCCGCGTCCGCGTTACGTTACTTTCTCAACACGCAATCGGCTGATGGTGCTCACGAAAAACATTCCGCTTTCGCTGTTATTAAAACACAGCTATACGCTGCTGTTCGGCCAATTTTATTTTTTTCTGGTTTATAAAAAGCCTTACTATTCGCTCAAAGGCTACGCCGCATTTCTCCGCACGCTGCCGGCCACGCTTCGAAAACGGCGCGAGATCCTAAACAGCAAAAAAATCACCAAGCAAGCTGTTGATAGATTATTGACCTCCGATCTCAACGAGCCGTCACTCTCAAAAATTTTCCTATCAAAATTGCGCTAAATTTACAGCGACTGCGTTTTTAGCAAGCCTTTTGTGCGAATGAACCAGTTAAGGTAGTATTTGGGCTTGAAAATTAAGGGCGCGGTACCAAAAAGTATGAAGCAACCGGCGCAGCAGCCCAAATCGGTGCTGCCAGCTAACATCAAACACATCCTCTTTATTATCCTGCTCCTAGCTTTAATTCGGGGCATTATTTATGCCTCCGTTGTACCACCCTGGCAGGCTCCCGACGAACCGGCTCAGTTTGAACGAGTCAAAGCCTCACTATCAGCAACGGAATGGAACAGTACAATAGCTAACGACCCGGCCTGGTATGATGATCTGACCCAATCGCTTTTTGATTTCGGTTTCTGGGACTTTGTAGACGGCCCACGCCAAATGATTCGGCCAGACAGTTCAATTAGAGACCATATCTCCCTTTACCAAGATGTCTACCAAGGGCTATATGGCAGTCGCGGCGCTTATATAACTATGGGTTGGCCATTATGGCTTGCTCCAAATCAGGATATTGTGCACCAACTTTACCTGGCCCGCCTTCTGACCGCCATCATGAATGTTGGCGTAATCTATTTGGCTTTTCTTACCGTAAGAACCCTCTTTCCCAACGACCTATTTCTCTTACTGGGCGTTCCTATCCTCATCCTATTCAATCCCCAACATACCCATCTCATGGCAACCATAAATAACGGTAATTTGGCTGAACTACTGTCCGTAGCGGCTCTTTATTTTATGGTCCGAACACTCGTAAACGGTTACTCTTGGCCTAATCTTTTAGCGGTTATCGGCTTTACACTAGGAGCGATGTATACCAAGGCGACCGCCTACTTTTTACCGTTCGCTATTGGCTGCATAGCTCTTTTTTATTTATGGCGATTTCGCCGCTTTTGGTATTGGCTTATTCCGGCAGGACTGGCCTTGGCCGGGTTGCTTTATTTCTTTGCCCCACGGCGACTGTCAGATTTACTCGTGATGGCTTGGGCAAATGTACGATACGGAGAAAATCACCTCGATCCTATTGTTCCCATTGACTTATTTCGCAGTTACTGGGCTATGCCTGGTTGGACAATCCTCCAAATTCATCCGCTTTGGTATCGATTATTGTTCATTGGATGTGTTTTGGCTCTATTGGGGCTGGTTATTCTACTGGTACAGCAATGGCGATTACTCTTCGACGCCCGTTACACAGCCCGGGTCCAGGCCCTTGTCCTTCTCGCTGTAGCGATTGTCGTGGCGATTAGCATCCCTTTAGTCTGGAATATGATTACCAACGTTATCGTCTATCGACAAGGGCGCTCGATTTACCCTGTTACTGTTGCAATTTCGCTTTTCTTGATGCTGGGTTGGCGACAACTGATCCCAAAAGGCTATCGTAGCTCGGGGCTTTTGGTTCTTACAAGCGCTTTTTTCTTATTTGACTCTCTTCTGTTATTTCACTATATCATCCCGCTCTTCTATTCGAGGTTTTAGGTGACTGTCCGAACTCTTTTTCTTGGCTTATGCCTCAGTCTAATACTTATCGGCCTGGCTGTGACGGGTTACTCAACAATCAACCAACTCGCATGCGAA
Source organism: Anaerolineae bacterium (assembly GCA_020433805.1). Taxonomy (GTDB): domain Bacteria; phylum Chloroflexota; class Anaerolineae; order 4572-78; family J111; genus JAGRBY01. The sequence continues at coordinate 7,654 of JAGRBZ010000024.1, read as the reverse complement.
GGACAACCGATCAACAATAATGAATCGCCTACAGTCGAGCAGCAAATTTACGGCGAGCGGCTCATCGGCCAATCATTTGTCGCACCTCACAATTATCTTAATCAAATTAGTTTGATGTTTCAGACCTACCAACGCCGAAACACCCACGACGTTACACTACGTCTACTGGAAATTCCAGCAGACACAGCCAACCCTTTCGAGGGCATCGAACGCTTTTCGACCACCTTCAATGCCTCAACGCTCCGAGATAAAAGCTGGCGAGACTTCGTTATCCCAGAAATCGCCGATTCATCTGGAAAGACCTATCTGATTGTATTAGCGTCACCGGAGTCAGTTAGCGGGGATGCAATCACGGTCGGCGGTATTGAGCGGAATGTGTATCTGCCCGGCACAGCCTATCTCGGCCCCGTGCCTGTCCCGGCTGACTTCGCTTTTCGCACGTGCTATCAAATGTCCCTAACGGAAAAAATTCATATTCTTACTCAACAGATGACCCACAATCGACCAGGCGTTTGGGGTAATTCGACCTTTTACGGATTAACAATATTTCTGTATGTAACTGTTATTGTACTATTCTTTGGATTTATGATTCGATTGGTCGTAGAGGATAAGGGGTAGACTAAATAAAACCGGTAAGTCGGCTGTTTTCATTCTTGCCCGATTCGCCGAATTGCTTCATAATGTACAAGTTCATTAGGAATAGCGAAGGGGGGAAATGGAAATATAGTACCCATGATTTTAAGGTTTAGCAGAAAAATTCAACCGTCATCGGTATTTTTATATGCTATAATCAAGGCTATTATATTCCCATTATAAAAAGACCATGAATAATCCAAATAAAATCGCTATAGAATTTGTTCGTCACGTACTACGCAAAAATCCCGAAGCGGACAGCTTTGCGGCTATTTATGACGCTATGGCTCGAGAAGCAAGTTCTCGAGCCTTCCACAATTTAGGCTATGATGAGTTAAATATGGCCGGTATCTCGTTCTCTTTATTGGATACAAGCAGGCTTGAGGGGCTTATTTCAGAGGCAAAAAAGTCGTTTTTCGCTGAATAATAAGGCACATTGCCTCATTTATCGCTGACTTTTCCATTTTAAAAAATTACGATTTTTTGATTTTATGATTTTACAATTTCATAAAATCAAAAACTATTTCTCGAAATGTCTCAACATCATCTAGCTGCATCTCTTCTAAAGCAGCAGGCCCTTTTTTCTCTATCAGGGTTGCTAAGGCATCAATCGCCACACCCACTAACTCGCTACGATTGATAGAAACCTGCTCGCTGACCGTCAAGTGCAGTCGGCTCAACTTTCTATTTTCCGCTTGAGTAAGATGAATAGTGGTAGGCTTGCGTTGAACTTTCTTGCGCGGACGCCCTAATGGTTTGGCGTTACGCCGGCTCATTTGCTCCTGAACATCATAGAGTTTTGCAAATGTGCCTTTCTCGTCGGAGTTGGCGTTTCTTTTCGGCATTACTTCATCTCCTCGATTACCTGGTCAACCAAGTCGGCATCAACGACATCGACCTGATGGATAAGCGCAGCCGGCAAGATATTTAGCCCAAGAACGCAAATACTGCGCGGCATACCTTTGCTATGATGATAGATACGGGTTACAGCATTTTCAGAAAAAAGTGCATCTTGACGACCCGCCACCATAACGCGGAAGTTGATCATCGAGCGTGTATCGTCAAGGTGAAGGGGTTCCAGCGTTGAGCGTGTCGCGACCCGTGAAGCAAGAGCACGCTTTAAACGCAACTTATTGCGCAGTTCATTCTGGCCGATCATCACAATTTGAATCAACTTTTGGGTATTGGTTTCAAAATTCAAGAGTTGGCGGATAAGCTCAAATTGAGGTCCAATAAGCCCTTGTGATTCATCAATAATCAGTAATACGGTTCTATCTTCCTGATAGGCATCGATCAAGAACTCTTCAAACGCTGCCAATTGCAGCAGTTTGCTCCGCTTTGGCTTAAGACCGAACTCGGCACAGATATTTTTAAGAAACTGAAAATCGGAAGGGTAGAGCGGCGTAGGAATATAGGCCGTATGATAATCGGTGCGGTCGCGGTAGATTTGATAAAGCCGACGCGCAACGGTAGTTTTGCCAACACCTACATCGCCAAAGATAACAGACAGACCCTGCCGCTGTTCGGTAGCGTAGGTTACTTTGGCCAGAGTGGCCTTATGTTGAAGAGAAACATAAAAATACCGTGGATCGGGCGATAACGAAAACGGAGGTTCAATTAACCCCAATGGGCTTAAATCGAGCATAAGGTGAGAATCCCCCCTAGAAACTTAGGGCTAATTATAGCACCTACCCCCCAAAATTACAAGTAACTTTTGACATTATGTCGCGTTAAGAATATAATTTCGACAACTGAGGCTTAAACGAGGCTGAAGTTGGGGACACCGTCCCTGAATTAGGCAAAGTTCCGGTGCAAAAAAAAAGGCTCGTTGCCGCGAGCCTTCCCTCAGAGTGTTCCGGTCTAAGTGATAGCTTCCAAGGTTGCCGCCTCAAAAGCTATCGACCGAAGTGTATTGTCAACAGGAATTGCATCCCCTGTTGGACGTTAATATACATAAAAAGATACATTCTGTCAAGTCACACAAGGCCAACTTTGCCGTGTACCGAAGAATAGAATCTTGGTAGCTGATACGCCCACATAAAATCAGGTTTATCTACCAAGTTTAGCAACGAGGCCCGAAATGACAGATCTTTCTATACACCCCGTATATTTAAGCGCCAGAGCCGCTATTATAGCGCCAGAGCGTGCGATTCCCGTTACCCTTTATTCTACCCAAAAATGGCTGCCCCGATTAGGACCCGAGCGATGGTGCTTGGTGATGCTACTGCGCAGTATGTGCATCGACTCAAAACGGCGCGGCGACGGCACCAAACGCGTGGCTTGCAGTTGGCGCGAACTAGCCGAACGGTTGGATGTCCACGAAGAAACAATCGCCAGTTGGTTGAAGCATGAACCACTGCCGCATGACAAACCTTGGCGGCGGATCATTCCATCTGATGAAAAAGCTGAATATTTGTCGATGTTCATTCCTCGCTTGCGGTATGCGTATGAAACCAAAAACGGTAAAACGCGACGTATTGGTTTTTTGCTGGAAGTGCTCATGGAAGACCACGTAGTACCTGAAGATGAAGCCCAACTGGAAAAACAGGTTGAATTACTGCGTATGCAGCAGGGTGAATTAGGCCTGGAAACGTATCGATTGAGCGAAAATGTAACCGGAAGTAATTCCGATTTACATAAAATATCGAAACAAAACCGTAAGCAAGATAATTCCGATTTACGTTATGTAAACCAACAAGAGTCCGAATTACCTCGACGGGCTAATCCACTTCAACTGGATTTACATAATCCCGATGTAAATCCAGATAATTCCGATTTACGGACACGTGTGAAACAAAATGACTCCGATTTAGCCAGTTATGTAAACCCAACGAATCCAGAGTTACTTGACCATAAATCGGAGAATCCTGGAAAGAACGTTAACGAACTAGATATATTAATACAAAAACTAAAACATAGTAACATAAAGAAAAACATACGTAGAGACGTTTTTGAGCCGGTTATTGCGTTGACAGAAGAATTGCTAGAAGATACGCATTCAACAGGGATGCTGTATAAAGTTCTAGGGACGCTTTATCCTGAGCGGGTTGATTTATTTATGGCTGCTGTTCGGGTAAGTCTCGATACGGCAAAGAATGATCCGAATATTAACCGTGGCGCGGTTTTTGTTCGAGCAATTCGAGAGTTTACGGATATAGCGGGTATCGATTTGGGCTTAAAGCGTGCTTCGTCTGAGACAGAAACTGTGTCTGACCCTGCCGGGAACCTGGGTTCCCACTCGCTACCCTCTTTCCCTTCCCCCTTGGCTGCTCCGTCGATGGACGAGGCAATCTGGTCAGAAACCCAATTGATGTTGCGGCGGCAGATGACACAGGCGACGTATGACACCATCATTCAGGGGACACGCTTAATTAGCCAATCTCGCGATAGCTATATCGTTGGAGTTCACTCGGATATGGCGAAAGAATGGCTTGAAAACAGATTACGTGATATTGTTCAACGGGCGTTGTCCGGAGTTGTTGGTCAACCGACCAACATTGAGTTTGTTTTGTTGGATGGGGGAAGTTAGTTGTATTGGTTTCGTAATTGTTGTATGATGACACTAGATCGGGGTTTTCTATGCGTATTCTCACACTGGCCAATCTAAAGGGTGGCTCGGCTAAGAGCACCACAACGTTCAATTTGGCAGGATCATTAGCCGAGTTGGGGGCTCGCGTATTGTGTATTGACCTTGACCCCCAAAAAACACTGGGTGAGGCCTTTTTTGGCGTTTATGCCGGCTCTAAAACGCTTTCAGAGGCGCTCATCAATGATGCAGCGATTGAAGAAGCTATCCTTCCCACAGAGTTCGAGAACTTATTTATTATTCCGGCCGACGATGGTCTGAAGGGCATTAAAAGCGGACAAACGCAGCTTGAAGGGGGTGAACTGCGGTTACGCAGTTGTCTCTCGCGTTTGAAAGGCACGCTCGATCAGTTGAGTGGTCACGGTCAAATCGATTGGATTTTGATCGACACCCCGCCCAGTTTGGATCGGTTGACGATGAATGCACTGGCGGCCAGTGACTATGTGATCGTGCCGGTTGACCCTGGTGCCGGAGGACGTGGAGCCTTAGGGGATACCATCGAGTACGTCTATTCAGCCCGAAAATGGTACAATCCAACTTTGCAAGTAGCCGGCTTGATCATCAATAACACCGATCCGAGAACCGTATACGACCAAACTACTGAGCAGGTGGTACGCGATATTTATGGTGATTTGGTATTTGACATTGTCGTCACTGCCTCGGTACGCGTTCGAGAATCGGCTGAATCACGTGTTCCTTTGGTGTTTTGTGACGGTAACGAGTTTGTACGATATGCCAATATGTATCGCGCTTTACGAGATGAGTTTTTAGAGCGCGTCGGATAAGGACAGAGTTATGGCCAGGCGAAAGATCAATATCCAGCGGAATTTAGGCTTACGGGGAGGGTCGGCCGACCAGCCAAAAACAGAGAGCGTCATCGACCAATTGTCAGGCAGTATGTCTAAAACGGATATTGGTTTCAAACCGACCGACCAACACGTGTATGAGGTTAATTTAGACCGGATTATGCCTGATTTGACCCAGCCTCGTCATCTCCTCCCCTATGATTTACGGGAGGCACTGCGCGAAAAGAAGATGGATCCGTTTGAGGTCATGCGCCAATTGGTTCTTCGTGCTGAGCAAGGCGATATGATGGCTTTGCTGGTTTTGGGGGGACGAAATAAGGGGCCGGCCAACGAAGAAGATGATGTTATCGAAGATACTGGCCTGTTCGCGCTGGCTCGTTCTATCCAAGAGGTGGGACTGCGCCAACCGTTGAATGTTTACCGAATTGATGATCCGGAGCATCCCAATCAAGCCTCGTATCGGGTAGGTGAGGGCGAACGTCGCTTCTGGGCGCATCATTTATTGGTTCAGCGCGGACATGATGAATTTAATAAAGTTCGATGTATTGTTGAGATATTACCGGAAGATGAAGAGGTTATTCACCAGCGGCAGGAAGCTGAGAATGCGGCCCGAGTGGATTTACCGGCATTGGCTCGGGCGCGCTCGATGTCGCGTATCAGAGAGCGTCTCAACGTTGAAATGAGAACCAAGGTTCCCGGCGAGAATACTATCCAACTGCCCAGCCAACGCGATTTGCAGATTGCTGTTGGTCAGAAAGTAAAGAGCTTTACCGGACGCGCTATCGGCGATCGTATGGTTCGTAATTACTTAGCTCTGCTTAATCTTTCTCCTGAAGCGCAAGATTTGGCTGAAGCCGGACAGCTTACGGAAAAGCAATTACGTCCTGTTATTCGTCTGAGAACGGATGAAGAACAACTCGCCTTTATCAAACAGATTATTGAGAAAAATTTGAGCGGACGACAGGCTATGCAGCAGGTTGCGCCTACTCCACCGCCGCAGGCTCAGTCATCATTGCGAGAGGTAAAGCAGACCAGTGTCGAGCAGCGTTTTGAAAAGCGTATTCTCGATGCTGCTAAGACCATGCATTCCTTGCTATCGTTGCCGCAGGAAAATTATGAGGAAACTATCAACATTCTGGCGGCACGGGCGTCTGATTCGCAAACACGACAGGCGCTGCAATCGTTGCGGCAGACCCTAGAGGAAGTTTTGCTCAGGGTTGAAGACTTATCGTCAGCAAAGCCGGTTGAGGTGACACTGCTCTCAATTTTGCCGCCTATTACCATTTTGCAGCGCCATCTGCCGCCTGAAAAATTCGATTTGATTGATGATGAGTCCCTTACAGGTGGCCAGATTCTTGATCGCTTATTTGCCTGGCGTCAGGAAGATATTGTTCTTGCCAGTCGCCTTGAGCCGTTTTTGAGCAAAATTGAGGTCGAGGCGGAAGCACTGCGAGCCGGCGAGCCGGTGGCTCTGCCTCAATTGAAGGGTAAAAAGAATATGAAATACCCTGATTTAATGGTTTATGAAGTTGATATGGGCCTGTCGATTTATTGGGCGCACGAATTATTGGTAAGACGCGGGGAAGAGCAGTTCAAAATGATGAAAGCAGAATTGGTCAGTGTCAGCATTGATGATAATGAGTAAGCGGTTTTGGAACCCGGGTTCCCGAAAGCTGGTGTATCGACACCAGCTTTTTTGATCTTATAAATTGATGTTAGCGTATCACACCTCGAACTACAACCTCACCTTCTCCCCACTCGGCGGTCGAAAAACGAACGGGCAATAGATCGGCGCGGCGTAGTTGAACCTCTATTTCGTCCTCGATAGCGTGCCGAATTGGGCCGGGAACCGGCAGATTAAGCTCCAAGATTTCCACTTGAGGTAATCCCTCTGCCAACGTAATACGGGCTTTTCCACCAACGTGAACGCGTAATCCGGCGAGCATCGCGTCTCCTTCGCCTGCGACATAATCGGGTGTGATCTCAACTTGCGGATGAGCAAACGGAATTTGAGGGTAACGTTGGAGATACCATGTGATCGTCTGTTCTGCCTCTAATTCTGTCAGCGTGACCTGCCACGTTTCTTCGGACTGGTCGCCGGTACGAATATATTCCAGCAAGGTGACGATCTCCGGGTCACGAACGGGATCGACTACATAAGGCTCCGGGGCAGCCAGTAAAACACCTACCCAAGCGAAACCGTTGAGTGTGATTATCAGTGCCGCTAACCCAACGTTGAGATTGATGGGTATGCGTTTTATCGGCCAGTACGTATGCATCTTCTTACTCCCAAGTTTCTAAAACATCGTGCCAGGTTTTGATCTGCTCTAATTTTCGTTCGACGAGTACGGCTACAGCAATGAGGATGAGGCCGATCAATCCAAAAACAATCCATTGATTTATCGACCGGAGTGAGTTAAGCAACTGGCCAGCAGTGGCCAAAATCATCCCTACCATCCCGGTATAGAGAAATCGACGTAAACGCCGGTAGCTACCCCAGAAAAAAGCTGCTAAACCTTCGGTACCAAGCAGTAAGGCGAAAACCCAACCGAAGAGTAATGTTTGCCAGAATAGCGAACCAAGCATGAGGAAGGTTGCACTATAATCAAGCCAGCGGGCAAAGTTTTTA
>JAGRBZ010000249.1:425-12316 GCA_020433805.1 Anaerolineae bacterium | reverse complement strand
TGCTGCGACTTATTCCTTTGTAAATGTTCAATATCTGCTGCGACTTATTCTGTTTAATATGTGCTGCGACTCACCAAGTAAGAAGTAAGGAGTAGGGAGTAAGGGCAATATTGTTATACTTCCTACTCCTTACTCCTTGCCTAGTTTGTTTTTATCGATCAGTTTTTCGATGACTCTTGGGCGAGGCACATAACTCAACACAACTTTAGAATGTCGAAACCGGCATGGGTCCATACGATGGGGAAAGTGTTTTAGCCACGAATTACACAAATTAAGACGAATGAATAATAAAATTGGTGAAAATTTGTGCAATTCGTGGTTGATTTTATCTGTTCATACGCAATCCCATCTTGCGGACCCAGTGCCCGAAACCAAATGAGGTGAATAATTTATGTATGGTGGTTGGTGGAGCTATATACGCTATAATGAAGAGCGCGATCGTCCGCAGTTAAGCTGGACGCTGCTCAAGCGGGTTTGGGAGTATGCCAGACCTTATAAGATGAAACTCCTGGGTTTATTAGTAACTATTTTTATCATTACCGGGCTGAGCTTGATCCCACCGCTGCTGTATCGGGATCTTATCGACAATGCGTTGCCGAACCGCAACGTAAGTCGCTTAAATTGGCTGGCGGTCGGAATGATCGGCATTCCGGTTATCAATGCCGTTGTGGGGTTGGGCCAACGTTTTTTGAGCGCCACCATCGGCGAGAGCCTGATCGCCGATTTGCGCAACAGCCTTTACAACCATATGCAGCGAATGGGCATGCGCTTTTTCACGCATGCCAAAACGGGCCAACTCATGAGCCGGCTCAACAACGACGTTGTCGGCGCGCAGAATGCGCTGACCGGCACCTTCATTAATATTTTGACCAATATTGTCACGGTCATTACAGTACTGGTCGTGATGTTTTCGCTCGAATGGCGGTTGACGCTGTTGAGCATCGCCATTTTGCCGCTCTTTATCCTGCCGACCCGGCGCGTGGGCCGCTTGCTGCGCGAAATTCGGCGCGAGAGCCTGGATTTGAATGCTAAGATGAACAGTCTGATGAACGAAACACTCAACGTCAGCGGAGCGCTATTGGTGAAGCTGTTTGGCCGCCAGCAGGATGAAATGAATAAATTCAATGAACGCAGCCGGGCCGTGGCTCAGGTGGGGGTTAAATCGGCGATGATTGGTCGCTGGTTTTTCCTGGGCATCGGCCTGGTTAGCGCCATCGGCACGTCGCTGGTTTTTTGGGTGGGTGGCCATCTGGTGTTACAAGGAACCTTTACTGTGGGGACGATTGTTGCCTTCGGTGCTTACCTCACACAGCTCTACGGCCCGCTGACGGCGATGAGTAACGCCCATATCGAGTTTGCCACCAGTATGGTTAGCTTCGAGCGCGTTTTTGAAGTCATCGACCTGCCGTTAGAAATTAAAGATAAAGAGAACGCCGTCGAGTTGGCCGATGTTGAGGGCAGCGTTGTTTTCGACAACGTTTCGTTTAGCTACACCTCCGGCGGCGACGGCGGGGCCGGGGAACTGGGTCTGACGGTTGATCCTAAAGCCAGCCGCAATGGCGATGCCCCACTGCCCCTTACCGCGCCCATCTCTAGCCGGACGATGGCGATTGAGGAGATCAATTTTCGTATCGAGCCGGGCCAGTTGGTGGCACTGGTTGGCCCCAGCGGGGCAGGAAAAACGACGCTCACCTATCTGCTGCCGCGCCTGTACGACCCGACCGCCGGGCGCATTGTGATCGATGGTCATGATCTGCGCGATGTGTCGCTGCGCTCGCTGGCCCACGCCATCGGCATGGTGACGCAAGAGACCTATCTTTTCCACGATACCATTCGCGCCAACTTACTGTACGCTAATCCCAATGCGACGCAGGCCGAAATTGAGGCCGCATGTGAGGCGGCCAACATCCATCACTTTATTATCGGGTTGCCGGAAGGCTATGACACCGTCGTCGGTGAGCGGGGGTATCGCTTGAGTGGTGGCGAGAAGCAGCGGATTGCCATCGCCCGCGTTATTCTTAAAGACCCCTCTATATTGGTATTAGATGAGGCTACCAGCAACCTCGACAGCCGCAGCGAAGCGCTGATTCAGGAGGCGCTGGAGCGCATTATGCAAAAACGCACCAGTCTGGTCATCGCCCACCGGCTGAGTACCATCCTGGCGGCTGATGTTATTTTGGTAATGGATGAGGGCCGGTTGGTAGAACAGGGCCGGCGCAATGGACCCCGTTCGGCCCACGAGGAATTGTTGGATCAAGACGGTCTGTATGCCCACCTTTACCAAACGCAATTTCGGTATACCCTCGACCTTGTGGCGTAGGCGTTAAAATTTAGGCGAGCATCTCGCCTAAATTTTAACGGTGAGGTAGACATTTATTCAAAAGCTGGTTACAATGATTCTAACCTATAATAAGCAGCGTTATAAAGCCTCTTATAGCGTATTGCATAATAAATTCATGATAACCTAATGCTCGACCTCGTTTTGTGCGACCAGGTAAGCGAACAGAGCATATGTCAGGCAAAGTATATGTCGGGCAAATTCCCCCACAACAGCCATATTTTATAAAAATTTCTAAGAATGAACTCATCAGATAGATCAACTGTTACTTAGGATCGTGAACTCAATAACTTCCGCATTTGAGTTTGGGTAATGGGTAAATAGGTATTGGTAATTCAATCTCCAGTCTCTAATTACCAGTTACCAATTACAAATTACCTGGCAGAATTGGTGAAGTTATTAATTTTTTACTTCTTAAATTGACAGTTTCGTTGAGGGTTGACTCCCCTTGTAGAAATTAGAGTTCACTTAAATTAATGACCGTAACTACTCAGCCTTAGGCTACTTATATCGATACCTACCGGCTGAAGCGTTGCTGACCTTAGAATTTTATAATCGCAAAAGTACTTTCTATGGCTCAAACCGAAACATTGGTTGGTTTGCTACAACAGCGAGCCGATCAACAACCCGAGCGATTGGCTTATACCTTCTTGGCCAATGGTGAAACTGAAACGGGCCGGCTAACCTATGCCGATTTAGACCTTCAGGCCCGCTGCATCGCCGCAACTTTACAACAGTCCAACGTCGAAGAACAACGGGTGCTATTGCTCCTGCCGCCGGGACAAAAGTTTATTGTTGCTTTTTTTGGTTGTTTGTATGCTGGTGCAATACCAGTTCCCACAACGTATACGCTTCATCTTAAGCGCGCCTATAATCGTTTGCTGGCTATCATCGGCGATGCGCACCCAACTGTTGTTTTAACGGAGTTGAGCTTGCTCGCTAAAGCCAGGCAACAGCCGTTATTTCAATCGATGCTGGCCGAGTCACGCTGGCTGGCAACGGATGCAATTGACCCATCTTCCCATCATTGTTGGCAAGAACCCACCCTTGGGCAAAATTCTCTGGCTTTGCTCCAATATACATCAGGCTCAACCAGCAATCCCAAAGGTGTCATGCTGAGCCATAGCAATCTATTACACAACTTACACCTGGTTGCTCGGCGTTTTGGAGTTACACGTGATGATCGGGGGGTGATTTGGCTGCCGCCCTATCACGATATGGGCTTGATTGGTGGTTACCTGCAACCTGTCTATAGTGGTTTCCCCGTTGTGCTGATGGATTCTGTTGATTTTATTCAACACCCCATCCGCTGGCTGCAAGCTATTTCTCGCTATCAAGGCACAATTAGTGGTGGGCCAACCTTTGCCTTCGAACATTGCCTGAAAATTAACCCGGAGCAGCAAGCCGGGTTAAATCTCAACAGTTGGCGAGTGGCTTTTGTTGGGGCCGAACCGATTCGGTATCAAACGTTGGAGCGGTTTGCCGCCGCGTTTGGCGCTTACGGGTTTCGGTCGCAGGCGTTTTATCCCTGTTACGGGTTGGCCGAAGCAACGCTCATGGTATCGGGCGGCGATCACGCTGCCATTCCTCCCACCCAAACGGTTAAACGCACGGCCTTGCGCAACAATCAATTTGTTCCTACTTCTATCTTAGACCCCGATCACCAGATTCTAGTGGGGTGTGGTCAGCCCGCCGAAGATCAAACCGTGCTCATCGTCAACCCCGATACCCAAATGCCGTGCGCTTCCGGCGAAGATACAGATGGTGTGTCCGTCGGCGAGATTTGGATCTCCGGGCCAAGTGTGGCTCAGGGTTATTGGTGTAAAACGACCGAAACCAACCAAACGTTTCAGGCTATTGCCGCCTCCCCTGATGATAACCAGAGAGCGAAAAGCGTGGATGGAAAGCCCTTTCTGCGTACCGGCGACCTGGGCGTTTTGTATGGAGGTGAGTTGTTTGTTACCGGTCGCCTCAAGGATTTAATTCTTATTCGCGGCGAAAACTATTACCCGCAAGACATTGAACAAACCGCTGAAAGACATCACCCTGAACTTCAACCGAATGGGGGAGCAGCCTTTACGATTACGGTTGATGGTGAAGCACAACTTATTATCGTTTTTGAAATTAAGCGTCGTTATCGTCGCGATGATTTGAGCCACGTGATTCTCGCCATGCATAGAACGATTGCCGAAGAATATGGGGTGCAGATAAAAAATGTAGTGCTTATCAAGCCGGGTGGTTTGCCCAGAACCTCTAGTGGTAAGGTGCAACGGCATCTTTGCCGCAAAAAGTACCTGAGCCAATCGCTGCCGGTGGTGGCCTCCAGCGAATTAAGCCCACATGCAGGCAAACGCATTCGTGCGAGCTTGCCATCAGCCGAAGGTTTGCCCTACAAATCCATGAAAACGTTGAAACCCGGCAATACGGAAGGTATTCAATTCCATTTGGTTGAACAAATTGCCCGCAGGTTAGGTTTGGCTCCCATCCAAATTGATGCCCAACAATCGCTGAATACATTGGGTCTCGACTCTTTGAAAATTGCTGAACTCAAATTGATGCTGGATAAAAATTACAACCTCGATATCCCTTTGGCCATGTTGGAACAGGGGATGACCGTTGGACAATTGGCCCAACAGATTGGCTCCGGCTCTAAAGCCATAAATGGCCTGGTGCAAGAAATCAAGCCGGTTAAAGTCAAGGCCAAGCCGATGGGAACCGTGTTGGACAAAGTTTGGGCTTTTGACCAACCGCAACAGATACGACAGCAAGGTATCCAACTGCCTTACTTTCGAACACTCACCCAAAATGAGGGGCCGACCTGTCTTTTTGAAGGCCGTCGCGTGCTGATGTTTGGTTCAAATAACTACCTGGGGTTGACTGGAGACGAGCGTGTACGGCAGGCCGCCGCTCAGGCGACCTTAACCGACGGCCCCAGTTTAACCGGCTCGCGACTGCTCAATGGCTCGACCACGCAGCATCGAGAACTTGAAGAAAAACTGGCCGATTTTTTAGGCCGGGAAGACGCGCTTGTTTTTACCACCGGCTACCAGGCCAATATCGGCCTACTGTCGGCCTTGATGACTCCGGAGACAACGTTGTTGGTTGATGAATTATGCCATGCCTCAATTTATGATGGCGCGGCAGTTGGTCGATGCAACATTGTTCAATTTAAACACAACAATCTGGCCGATCTTGAACAGAAACTCCACCAAATTACGACCCAGTCGTCGACGATGGTTATGGTGGACGGCGTTTATTCGATGGAAGGGGATATTGCGCCCTTGCCGGAAATCAAGACACTGTGCCGGCAGTTTGATGTGCCTTTGGCCGTTGATGATGCTCATGCGTTGGGTACACTGGGGGCAACCGGCCGGGGTACCGAAGATCATTTTGCCACCCCCGGCTTAGCCGATATTTTGAGCGGTACCTTTTCGAAAAGTTTAGCCTCTATTGGGGGGTGGGTTGCCGCCGAGCGTCAGGTAATCGAATGGATTCGTTTTCATGGCCGGTCGATGTTATTTTCCGCATCAAGCCCGCCCCCGGCTCTGGCTGCGGCAGCAACCGCATTGCATATTCTCATCGAGGAACCCTGGCGCGTGCAACTGCTTCGCGAGAATGCCGACTACTGGCGGGCCGGGTTACATCAACTCGGCTTCGATACCGGTGCGTCGGAAACCCCGATTGTGCCGGTTGTTATCGGCGATGATTTGAACTGTTTGAAGTTTAGCCACGCTTTGTTAGAGGCCGGGGTTTACGTTAATGCTGCTTTGCATCCGGCTGTGCCTAAAGATGCAGCCTTGTTGCGCACCAGCGTGATGACCACACACACACGCCAACACCTTGACCAGGCTCTGGAAATTTTTTCCACGGTGGGCCGGCAGCTTGGTGTCATTTAGTCGGTGCACGTTATAAAAAACAGACTTCATACCTGGAAGAAAATGACGACAAAAAAACGTGTTGTAATTACAGGCAGCAGCATAGCCTCGCCGCTTGGTAATACTCCTGAAACCTATTGGCAAAATTTATGCCGGGGGCATTATGGCCTCGGACCAATAACGACCTTTGATACATCGGAATCCAAAACCAAAGTGGGGGCTTGCCTCAATCCTATTCCCATGCCCACCAATTTAACACCACTTGAAGAAAAGATGAGTTCGAATTTGTCTTTGCTGTCGGCCTATTGTGCCGAGCAAGCCATTTTACAAGCGGGGCTGGATTTTTCGCAAGAGGATGTTAGGCAAGCCGGCGTTGTTATGGGGTCCGGTTTCTTGAACCTATATGATTTGGAGGATTTTTATCAAGGGCTTTATCAAGCGAATCGTCCGGCTTCACCGACAATCATCCCGCTCAATATGAGTAGTGCGCCGGCCAGCCGGATCGCCATGACCTATGGCCTGAAGGGGGTGATAAAAAGTGTTTCTACTGCGTGTGCCTCGGGCTTTACCGCTATTTTGGATAGTGTTCACTTAATAAGAGACGGCTATCAAGAAATTATGCTGGCCGGCGGAAGCGATTTGATTCTTTGTAAAACCATTGTCCATGCCTGGGAACGCATGCGGGTCTTAAGCAAAGAAAGAGAGAATCCGACCATGGTTTGTCGCCCCTTTGATAAGGATCGGGATGGCATTGCGCTAGGAGATGGCGCAGCAATTTTTGTACTTGAGTCGCTTGAGCACGCCAGGCAAAGAGGAGCCACCATTTTGGCTGAAATTGTGGGGGGGTTTCAAAACGCAGATAGCCTTGATCTGGTCAAACCCGACTCTAAGGGCGAAATTATCTGTATGGAACAGGCGTTGCAAGAGGCTAATCTGGAAGCAAATGCGATAGATATGATTTATGCCCATGCCACCGGAACCCGGTTAAATGATGTAACAGAGTACCAAAGTATGCTGGCTGTGTTTAAGGAACAGTTGGAAAATATTCCGGTCTGCGGTCTTAAGTCGATGTTGGGGCATACAATGGGGGCTTCCGGCCCGATGTCATTGGTGGCGGCGTTGGGAACCCTCAAAAGTGGGTATTTCTACCCCATTCCTAATTTAAACCGCTTGGAAGAGGGGGTGGATTTATTCATAACCAAAACAGGCCAGACCTTGTCTGATGTTCATCATATTTTAATCAACACCTTTGCCTTTGGCGGCATTAATGTTTGTTTGGTGGTTTCTACCTTTAGGGAGTAAGCGATGATAGTTAAACAAGAAGTTCGATCGGCTCTTGTAAAGATTATTCAAGAGCAAACAAAAATGGAAGAAGCTGAATTTACACATCTTGAATCTTTTGAGGGGATAATCGACTCGTTAACCTTATTGGAAATTGTTTGCGAGATTGAAGACAATTTTGATCTGGAAATTGATGATGAGCAAATTCCACAGTTTCGATCCTTTGATGATGTGGTTCAACTGGTTAGCACGATGGTCCAAGCTAGCCCGTAATAATGATTGGCACATCTAGTAAAAAAACCGCAATCGAACTGTTAAAACACCTCCTATCCCACACCTTGAAAATTTTGGTTCAACAGGATTTAGTGGGGTTGACGCCATAAAACGTAAAATGTGATGCGTAAAAAACAATTACGTTTTACGACCTTGTCAACTCCCTGAGTTCTAAAAGAACCAAAGTTTTTAGCTCGATGAACCCAAGGTCGCACTATTCTAGCAGCATTTGTAACAGAAAGTTAAAACAGAGTGTCCATACCAACCATTTCGATAGCGTATAAGACCATTGTAGATATTCTGCGCCGGCATGCCGATAACCAACCTCGACAGCGTGCCCTTACATTTTTACTGGATGGAAAAGACGAAGCGTTCCACGCAACCTACGCGGAATTAGATGAACAGGCCAGAAGCATTGCCGCTCAATTACAAGAAAGAGTTGAGCCGGGTGACAGAGCCTTACTGTTACATAACCCGGGGTTATCGTTTGTTTCGGCCTTTTTGGGTTGCCTGTATGCCGGGGTGATTGCGGTTCCTACCTTTCCGCCGCATCCCAACAAACCCCTCCACCCCCGGTTGCAAGCGATTATTCGGCACGCTGAGCCGGCCATTGTACTGACCGAATCAGATCGATATGTAGCAAAGCGACAGCCAACAACAGAATTAACAAGCTTACCGTGGCTAATTACGGATGAGCTTGATACTCAGTCGGCTTTACCGTGGCAGCCTCCCCCGTTATCAGAAGACACAATTGCCTTTCTGCAATACACTTCCGGCAGTACGGCAGCGCCCAAAGGAACGATTATCACCCACGCTAATCTGCTCTCTAACCTTGCCTGTATCCATCAAGGGTTCGATATTAAGTCGAATAACGATACAACAGGGGTTGCCTGGCTGCCACCCTATCACGATATGGGACTAATTGGCGGGATTTTGTTGCCGCTCTACGTTGGAGGTTTAAGCGTTTTGTTCTCGCCCTTTGCTTTTCTGCAACAGCCACTGCGTTGGCTTGAGGTTATCTCCAGGTATAAAGCAACCATTAGCGGCGCACCCAATTTTGCCTATGAGCTATGTGTAGAGCGCATTTCATCTGAGCAGAAGACAAATCTCGATTTAAGCTGTTGGCAAGTAGCTTCTGTTGGCGCAGAGCCTGTTCGGGCGGCAACCCTTGAGCGATTCTACGCGGCATTTGCCTCGTGTGGCTTTCAACGCGAAGCATTTTACCCCTGCTATGGCATGGCCGAGGCCACGCTCATTGTCTCCGGAGGAAAACGCATCGCCCCACCTGTTATCGAGCAGGTGGACAGACAAGCCCTCGCCACACACAAGATTACAGCACCACATCAAGAAGATGCTCAATGCCTGGTCGGCTGCGGTCAAAGTTTCCCCGGCCACAACATCGTCATTGTCGACCCGGAAACCCGAACACGGTGTTCGCCCGACGCCATTGGAGAAATTTGGGTTTCCGGCCCCAGTATCTCGCCGGGCTATTGGCACCAGCCTGATGAAACCGGGGCAACCTTTAGGGGTTCTCTAACGGAGAGCGATGGTGCCCCCTTTCTCCGCACCGGTGATTTGGGGTTTTTAAAGGAAGGCGAGCTATTTGTTACGGGCCGCATCAAAGAACTTATTATCATCCGTGGCCGCAACTACTATCCCCAAGATGTTGAACAAAGTGCTCTGCAAAGTCACCTGGCTCTCAATCCTCACGGGGGAGCCGCCTTTTCTGTCGAGGTGGATGACGCAGAGCAGTTGGTCATCGCCTGCGAGCTTCAGCGAAAGCACCGCCGGGCTGATGTCGAAGAGGTGGCGACGGCCATCCGTGGCGCGATTTCTCAGGATTTTGAATTAGAGGTGTACGCCGTTGTCTTGCTGCGCCCCGGCCATATGCCCAAAACCACCAGCGGCAAGGTGCAGCGGCGGGCCTGTCGAACCGCTTTTTTAGAAGGGTCGCTGGCTATGATTGATCAAAGTGTTCGTACTTCAATAAAGACACCCTCTATCAGGCTTGTTGATGGTCTTCCCATTGAAGATGATATCCAAATCAAGATTGCTGAACTGCTGGGCATCCCGCCCCAATCTGTTGATTTAGATGCTTCGGTCCAAAGCTTGGGGCTAAGCTCGCTAACCGCAGTTGGGTTGAAGCATTATATCGAAACCCATTACGAGGTGGATATATCCGCCACGCTATTTTTTGAAGATATGAGTCTACGGCAGTTAATCAAGAAATTCCTAACCAACTCTAGCTTCTAAAAACGGAGGGCCAATGTCTACGCTCAGCCGAATTGCCGTTATCTATAACTCCTCAAAACCCCGAAAACATCTGGATAAATTTCTCACACTCGTACAAAAACGCGCTCCTTCTATCCATATTGATGTTGTTCCCACAACCGATCTTCAATCCGGGTTAGCCGGGGCCGTAACGGCATATGCGCAGGGTTATGACCTTATGATAGCGGCAGGAGGCGATGGCACGCTGATGAGCGTTGTTAACGCCGTTGTGCCCAATAACGCAGTAGCGGGCATCCTGCCGTTAGGCACGGGCAATGATTATGCCAAAGCTGTCGGCATCAATTCTATCGAAGATGCTGCCCAGGCCGTAATTCAGGGTGCTGTCAAGCAGGTTGATGTCGGCCTGTGTACGTACCATGATTTAAATGGGAGAGAACAGCAGATTTATTTCTGCTCAACGGCAGGCGTGGGATTTTTTGCGAATGTTTCTCAGTTGGAACGGCAGAGAATAGGCTATTGTCTTAAATTGATTCTAAAGGAGGCGGTGTGGCCGCTTTTAGGGGCGGTGAGTATCTTTTTAGGCAACAATGTAACCACCCACATTCAACTGGGCAGCAAATCAATGCATACCAAAATTTTTTTGTGTGAAATCAGCAAAGTAACGCGAGCAGGTGGATTTTTGCTGACCCCTCAGGCCAGAGTTGATAGCGGGTTCTTTGATTGTTGGATGGTTCAGCAGGCCAGTAAGGCAGCTATCTGGTCAATCTTCTTTAAGGCTGTTGCCAACCGTGCCGCTCATCTACAACACCCCAATGTGACGTATTTTTCGGAACAACCCCACATCAAACTTGTACCGGAGACCCCCCAGCCCATTTATATCAACGGTGAAGTCGTTGGCGAAACCCCGGTTACATTTCAAATTATACCAAAATCACTGCAATTTCTAACATTGAAATAGATGACTATTCTTGTTCTATCAGCAATTGGTAGTTTGTTTTTATGTGGCCTGCTCTTGTTGACTCTTGTCACCCTCTTTTCGTCAGACCAAGCTGCCAGCCGGCTATTGTGGCGACTATACTTAACCGAATTTCTTATTGTAGGCCTGATTATTGGGCCGGCTATGGTAGGTGGGATTGTTTTTACGCTTGTGATCACCCTTATCGGGCTGGTCGCGCTGTGGGAATTCTATAAAGCTATGATGCCCAATCAACTGCTAATGTTGAAAATAAGCGGCCTCGCCGCCGGAGCCGTGGTTTTTTTAGGGGTATACAGCTTTGATGCGGCGGCTGGTTTGTATCAGTTAGTGGTGTTGATCGCCGGCGTTCTGCTGATTATCCATATATTCTTGCCTGTGTCCGTACAGATGCCGGGCTATACCGGACTTACTTTTTTGGGCGTCATCTACCCCGCGCTCTTTTTAGCGCATCTCCTCTTAATCGCCAAACGCCCCAATGGATTGAGTAGTGTGGTTTTTCTTTACCTCACCGTTGAACTCTTTGATACCTTTGCCTTGGTCAGTGGCAAACTCTTTGGGCGTCGAAAAGTTTTTCCACGCTTAAGTCCCAATAAAACCTATAGCGGGGTGGCCGGTGGCACCGTAATGACGCTGTTGTGTATGACCGGCTTGAACGTTGTTATTTTTGAACATTCTTGGGACAAGCTGATGAGGTTCGTTATCTTCATTATTTTCGCTACGTTGGCCGGTGATTTGGTCGCCTCCAAGCTTAAGCGCGATGCAGGTATTAAAGATTTTGGCAATGTATTACCCGGCCAGGGCGGCGTTTTGGATATTTACGATTCGTTGATTTTCGCATCACCGCTATTTTACTTTATTGGAGATTACTAATACATCAACGAGAGTTTCCCTGGCGACAATGCTCTGCGTTGTCGTA
>JAGRBZ010000249.1:0-402 GCA_020433805.1 Anaerolineae bacterium | reverse complement strand
ACACTCAGCGTCCCGTAGTGCGTTCCAACGCAGAGCGTCGGAACGAATGTATTTCAGAACTGAAAATATGTGCTTGCGTGAGCCGTTTTTGGCGTGAATTGGTTTTATCAGGCCTGACAGCGAGATCTGCCGAAAAACCCTAAAAATTCGAAAAACCCTAAAAATGCATCATTTTTAATCTATTTTTCTACGAGCGTGTCTCAATGGCCTCATAAGGCCTTGTGTAGGCGTTTTGAGCCAGCCGTTAGCTGCGCATCTTCTCCTTTTTTGATATACTAAAATTACACAGTAAACAATCGGGTATATCTCATTTTTCCTTGTCAAGCTATTATGGAATGCAAACCCCTCATCTTGGTCGGGTTGACCACCCCTGCTTTCCTCAAGCTTGCCTGAAAATAATGG
>JAGRBZ010000248.1 GCA_020433805.1 Anaerolineae bacterium | reverse complement strand
GCCAATCGAGTAGCCTTCACCCGTTATTTCTACCGGCTCGGCCTCGGCTTCTTCGGACTCCACGGCGGCAGAGCCAGAGTCAGAGGACTCGCTGTCGGCAGCCGGGGCTGCCTCAGGTTCTGCTCCACCACAGGCGCTTAAAACCAGCGCCAGCGACAGAACTAATAATACTAAGATTTGTTTTGTAATTTTCATCTCTTCACTTCCTTGTGTGATTTTGTATGCAACTGACCACTTGTCAGCGCGTGGGTAAAATTCAACAGTTATCTTCAACTACGATCAAAAAAACCTTATACTAAACAAACACGCACTTTATTTCATACACATTCTCCCCCAAACAAAAATACTCATCCATAGTAAAGACACCCATGCATAGTCAACTGTTAGAAGGCATGTTTAAAGAGGTTGGGCGTCATCATGGCCACTAGAATTAGTTATGTAATAGATTTTTTATGCAGATAACTTCGCAGATTCTTGAACACATAAGAGTCAAGAGCGGTTGGGGTGGCTGTGAAGGAATGACTCTAGATTACTATAAACGGTCAAGGATGTCCAGAAGTTATTCAGTCTCGGTACTGAGCTATCGGCTTCGGTCTCAATCGGCTCATTGGCCTCGGGTTCGTCCGCCTGACTACACGCACCTAACAATAGAATAAATACAACAAATAGGGTGGATAAAAGGGGGGCTTTTAGTGCTTTCCATCTTTTATTACTCCTTTGTAGAGAATTTCGTGTTAACCTTAACACTACCGATGTTAACCTTAACATCAATGGTGTTAAGGTTAACATACAATGCGACATTTGTCAAGAGGGAAAATTAAAAAAAGCTTAAATTCGGCGTTTTTAGCAAAAAATCTGTGAATTAAAAGTTAGTTTTCTTACGACATCTGTGATATAACATCACTAAGAGGATTAATGTCTAACGCAAACAGAAAGACTCGACTTGAAGCCCACCTAAAGAAGGTAAATAGAAATCTACAAAGATTCAACATAAAGCTTTTTTTTTATATGGGCTTAGTTGGATTTATATTCGTTTGGGGATTTGCAGGGACGTTTAATAGCGACAGCATGGGTAGTTTCATTAGCGGAGCTATTTTAGGAGCCATTGGGGGAGCAATAATTTGGTTGTTTTTTGGAGGAATCCCTTCACTTATCGCTCTATGGATACTGAGAGATAAATAAATGCTTATTTCGATTAAAGAAATGACTATAAAAAACATCGTCCTCATAATCGTCCTCATAATCCTACTCACCGCTTGTGGTGTTCCGGCTCAACCTGCGCCGACCCCAACCGCGACAGTGATAGCCGTCACGCCTGCGCCCACCGCCCCCCCCTTACTGGAACCGACCGTCGCCTCCCCACTCCCCACCCCCACCGAACCCATCTTCGAGTCACCCATCGCCACCCAAGTCCCCGACTCAAGCACCGATGACCCCATCAGCGACCGACCCGTCATCGAACTCAAGCGCAGCGGTGGATTTGCCGGTCGTGAGGAAACCTTTGTTATCTACGCCGATGGACGCATCGAAAACGAGGCTCAAGGAACTTTTCAAGCTGATCCCCAGGCGCTTGAAACCCTTCTCTCCGATGCCGCCACTGACGGCTTTTTCGATCTAGGCGACTCCTACCTCAGCCGAGACCCATGCTGCGATCGCTTCACCTACGAGCTTACCCTGCGCCATAACGGCCAAGAAAAAAGCGTCACCACTATCGATGACGCCGATAATCCTCCACCCGCTCTGGTCTCAACCCTGGAAGCGGTCAACCTCTTTCTCTTTGAGACAATGCAATAAAAACTGTAATTTTATCGAACCTACGCAATGGGAACTGAATCAGGAACAGATAAAAAACTTAATCACGTAAATCCTGTCTAACTATCGACCACAGGTTTATACGCCTCAACGATGGCATTGTGTAACGTCTCACCGTCTCGATAGGTTACATACCAGTGGGACAGCCAGCCCAATCCGGCCAAACCAACCTCAACATCAATGCGACGGGGCTTAATTTCGACCGTCGAAATGCTGGTAACGGCCTCGTCCCAGCGAGTCGAGATGGCTTCGCCGGCTTCGGCCAGTTCTTGCTTCATCTGGGCTATCTCTTGCTCAATATCTTCAATCTCCGACTGAGTCTCGTCAACTTCAGATCGAGCCTGGCCGGTTAACCGCCGTCTATCCATCGCCTTGCTAAACACGCTTTTTCGTCGGCGGCGAGAGAAAAACCCCAGCACAGATTCGCCAATGCCGGTGATCTCTTCACGCTGGCGGGCGCTGTATTTAGCTTCATCTTTGTCCAATTCCGTCTCTTTCTTACGCAGCTTATCTTCCAACCGATCCAGCACCTTGGCGTACTTTGCCTCCAACTTGTCAACCTCATCATCCCGGGCCTCACGAGCCGCTTGCTGAACCCGAATTTTAAAGGCCCGTTCATCCTCGTCAGGCAGTTGCACAACCTGCAACGTTTCATGCTGAAGCAGTGGATAACGGCTATGGTCGTAGAGCCAATCGGAAAAACTTTGCTTTAACTCCTTGATTTCCCGCCCTGCATTCATATCTTCCGGCAGCGAGGCAAAATAAGGCCCTTGACCCTCACCAACCGCCTCCGGCTCAGACTGTAAATCTCGCGACGAGTACGGAAGAGAGTCCGCTTCGTCCCACTTGACACCACGGAGCTGCCCCGTTAGCCGAGCTACCAAAGTTTGGTCACGATGGGTGTTAACCTTGTACTTCGCGTTGACAAATCGCACTGTACCGCTGCCAATAAGGGTAGGCTCGTAAAGCAGCGCAACATTGTCGATAGAAATGGGGTTCGCCTGCTCATCGATGAGGCGCTGTACGGCGCTCTGCTCAGCGACCTCGATTGGTAGAAATACCTGCGATGCTGACGGTAACGATGGCGGGTGGGTCGAATAGCCTTCAGGGGTACGCGATGTGGGAGTTGTGTTGTCGATAGCAACCGCAGCCGGCGCTGGCGCAGCCGACGAAGCGGCCGCCGAAGTCCGCTCGGCCATCAACTGTCTAACCTGGGGTTTCGTCAGCGGGCCGCGCAGATAACTCAGCGCCCAACGGGTTTGAAAGACTACCGGCCCATCGGCATGGACGTTGTGCAGCAGAAAAACCCGATTGCCAAGCTGGCTTAGCATCGTATCAAAATCAACATGTTCACCACGCCCGCCCGCCTCGGCAATGGCCCCTTTCAAACCCTCCAGCACCCGCGCCTTATCACGCTCGGCTTGCAGCTTGCCGATGAACCACGTTCCGGCATTGGTCAGCCCCTTGTAATCCAGATCGACCGGGTTTTGGGTGACCAGCATCGCGCCCAACCCAAAAGCGCGCGCCTGCTTGAGCAGCGTCAATAACGGTCGTTTAGAAGGCGGCTCGGCCGTAGGCGGGAAGAAGCCGAAGATTTCGTCAAAGTAGAGCAGAGCACGCAGGCTGGTTGTCCCCGGCTGGCGGCGCATCCACGTCAACAGATTTTCCAGCAGCAGGGTGACAAAAAACATACGCTCGCTGTCCGACAGATGCGCGATATAAAAGATAGCGTGGCGCGGCTGACCGTCGGCCGTGTACATCAGCGCGTCGATGTCTAGCGTTTCGCCTTGTAGCCAGGCTGAGAAGGTGGGCGAGGCCACCAGGGTATTAAAGTCCATAGCCAGGTCAAACCGGTCGGCCTCCGGGAAAAAGGTGTCCACATCAAACACACCCATCTGGCGCACCGGCGGATTCTGGATCGCCATAATGAGTTTGGTGAGATCGAGATCCTCACCCTGCTTCCAAAAATGCTCAAAAATATTCGAAAGGAGAATTGCCTCGCGGCTGCGAACCGGATCGGCTTTAAGGCCGGCCAAACTGAGCATTGCCGCCACGGTGCCCCCAATCCGCCCTCGAATCAACTCGGCGTTGCTGTCGAAATCAAGCTGCGGCGCAGCCAGGCTGCCCAAGATATTGACCGGTACGCCGGCATCGGAACCGGGGGTGTAGATCGTATAATGTCCCGCCTCTTGCAGCAGGCGCAGACGCTCCGGCCCCTGACCCCAATCGGCCAGACCGTCACGCCACATGTCAGCCGTGGCGGCGGCGTGTTCGGCCACGGTGCGGCCCTTGCGCCGGGCATCGTCAACATTCACCCACGGCTCAAAATCCTCCGGAAGCAGGTCGGGAAATTGGAGCAGCAAGTTGGTGATATCCCCCTTGGGATCGATCATCAACGTCGGTATTTTGTCGATGGCCGCTTCCTCCAGCAGCCCAATACACAAGCCGGTCTTGCCGCTGCCGGTCATGCCCACACACACGCCGTGCGTGGTCAAGTCGCGGGCATCATAACTAACCGGCAGGTCAAGACGTTGTTTACCATCCAGATCATACTCGGCCCCCAAGTAGAATGAGCCGAGTTTTTCAGGGGGAGCTTGCATCCAGTTTTCTCCTTTAATTACGTTTTATGCGGTTCCACTTCTTCCCACCTACGTTACCTCTATTCTAGCACAACGCCGTCAAAATGCGGATATCGGTCACACTTATATTTGGCTGATCGAATAGACAACATGTTTCATTATCTAAAAAATAATGGTTGCAATAGCGATTAACATTTGTTATTATGGAGTTACCTATCCCTATATTCACCATTTAAAATCGATGCAAAGGAGCATCTTGAAATCCGCTGAATTGATAATCATCCCGGCTGGTGTTTTTTGCATGGGTGAAAACGATGACGCCCACGAAATTTACCTTGACACTTTTTCGGTGGGTAAATACCCTGTAACCGCGCTTGAATATCAAACTTTTGTCGATGCAACCGAACACCCGCCACCCGATTACTGGCCTAATGGACGCTACCACCCTATGTTTGCCGACCATCCGGTGGTCAACGTCTCCTGGTTCGATGCGCTCGACTTCTGCCATTGGCTGACCGAGACAACCGCCCAACGTTATCGCCTGCCCACCGAAGCCGAATGGGAAAAAGCCGCCCGCGGTCCCGACGGACATCTCTATCCCTGGGGCGACGTATTCGATCCCGAAAAATGCAACGCCTGGGAATCGCTGCGGGGTTACACGACCCCGGTGACCACCTTTCCCCACGGCGCGAGCCATTACGGCCTGATGGATATGACCGGCAACGTCTGGGAATGGTGCAGCAGTTTGTACCACGACTACCCCTACCAGCCCGATGATGGCCGCGAAGATTTAACCGATAGGGATGAATGGCGCGTCTTGCGCGGTGGCTCCTGGTACGACGCCGAATGGGGGCTACGCGCCGCCCGCCGCCTCAGCAGCGCACCGCATCATACCAGCCACAACACCGGCTTTCGCGTCGCCTGCGACCTCGAGTAACATCTACCTGCAATAAAGATGAGACCGTGGGATAAAAAATCACTCTATTGCCCAGAAAGGAGGTAAAAAAACCACAACACAACAAAACTCTATAACTCCAAAAACTCTACGAACGTTACTATTGAAAGGAGAAGCCTTTGCCTACCAAAGAAGCTGTGATAGAGGCTCTGCAAAACTGTTACGACCCCTGCTGCAAAGATCGCGAAATTAGCGTTGTCGATATGGGCTTAATCGAGGCTGTTCACATTGACGGGGGCGATGTTCGAATCGATATGCTGCTGACTTCCGGCTGGTGTCCGTTTGTCGGCAACTTAAACGGCATGATTATGGAAGAAGTCGAGCAGATCAACGGCGTCGACTCGGTCAACGTTGAAGTCGTTTGGAACCCGGTCTGGACAATGGATCGCATGTCTGAGTCGGCGCGGGCTAAACTATGCATTCCTCTGGAACCGCTAATCCCCTACCGGGAAGAGCGGCTCAAACGCGAACAGATGGCCCAAGAATACAATTAACATTAGCCTCAAAGGAGAAAAAAAATGATCGGTAACAATGGCGATGGTGCCTTTGTATTTGACTGTGTATGTCATACCTTTAACTTTAATATGGATAATGCCTTTGGTCCGCCGGGGCAGCTTTTTATCAACCATCTCTACGCTTTTCACCAGCTCCTAACCCGCGAAGGCGAAGAAATTCTCCCCCCGGAAAAATTCTTGCGCGAGTGGAGTGTCGATGAAATCTACGATATGATCATCGAAAACTCCGATACCGACATGATTGTGGCCCAACCCCTACCCCTAACCGACCTTTTCCACGACGGCTTATCAGACTGGAAAAAGTGCGCCGAAATGGCTCAAAAGCATCCGGACCGCGCCGTCTTTTGGGCCAGCATCAACCCTCTGGAAGGAAAAAGAGCGCTCGATTTGCTGGAAGTTCAGGTCAAGGAGTACGGCGCCAAAGGCCTCAAGCTCTACAACGTGCGCTACGATTATGGTCAACCTTTCCCCTGGCGCATGGACGATCCACGCATCGCTTTCCCGGTTTTTGAAAAGGCTCAAGAATTAGGCATCAATCTCATTGGCGTCCACAAAGGTGTGCCGCTCGGCCCGCAGCCGGTAGAACACACCCGCACCTGGGATATGGACGGTGCCGCCGCCAACTTCCCCGACATCAACTTTGTAATCTTCCACGTGGGCCTGCCCTGGCTCGATGAAGTATTGTGGCAAATTGTGCGCTATCCCAACCTGTACGCTTCCATTGCCGCCACGGTCAACTTCATTTCCCGGCAACCGCGTGTTTTTGCCGAGACTCTGGCCAAAATGTTGTGGTGGTGCGGCGAAGACAAAATCCTGTACGGCGGCGAAACCCCCATCTGGCATCCCCAATGGGCCTTGGAAGAGTTCTGGAACTTTGAACTGCCCCAAGACCTGGTCGATGATTACGGCTATCCACCGCTTACCAAGCAGGCCAAACGCAAAATCCTCGGCGAGAACCTGGCCCGTCTACACGGCATGGATGTCGACGCCACCAAGAGCAAGCTGGGCTTAAACGGTAGCTAACTCGTGGGCTAACAGGGCGGTTCGAAACCCGTTATACCCCATAAACGCAGAATAACGCTGATATTTCTTTACCCGGGAAAGTCAGCGTTTTTCTATTTCACAACTAACCCGAATGCGGAAAGCGACGTGCCTCAGCTTCAGCCTTTCTCTCCCCCCACGCGCTTCGCCATCAAAATATCCGGCTTGCCCCACCCATTGGCATCCGGTATCACCCCCACCACCACGTACCCCTGCTTCTGATAAAACTCAAACGGATGCCGCCGCAAATTCTTAATCTGCCCCAAATGCTCGGCCACATTCGGATACAAATCCCTACCCGCCAGCGATGTCATATTATCCTCATCATCCGTCCCCAAAAATACCGTTAGCCCACCTTGCTCACGCACCCGCGTCTCAAGATCGGCCACTAGCGCCTGGCCGATGCCCTCCCCTTGCCGATCGGGGCGCACCACCAGTGGATGCAGTTCCCAAGCGTTGCCATCATACTCGCTTATCCCGCCAATCCAGCCGAGCACCACCCCATCCTCCGCTACGGCGATGCGGTTAATCCGCTCATCCGCCAGTGCCTCATGCACCTCCTCCAAAGCCGCCTCCAAATTCGGCCACGCCTCCGGCCAATGCTCCCGAAACGCTTCGACCATCATTTCCGCAATTTGCCGAATCGCCGCCGCATCATCGGCCCGTAAATCCATAATCTGCATAAATATCTCCTTTAAAGATAGGCTTGTGGAACAAACTAAGGGACTGTAAAAGTATAACTTTCCGAACTATAGTATAATGCAAGCCAACTTGAGAAAGGTAGCTTGCGAATGAGAACCAAACCAGAACAGCAGATCCACCAATGCGAGTGCGCCATCTGTCGGGCCGGTGATGACCCGGTAACAACACAATATCACCAGCAGGTGAATTTGTTGCTCAGCCGGTTGAATGAACCCCAACGCCGCTGGTACGCTGGAGTGCTGTCGCAACAACCAGACAGTCCGAGTGATCACCAACTGGCCGAGATTACGGGGCTGGATGAGAAAACGATCCGGCGCGGCCGCCGAGAGTTGGCTGATGGGCTGGACGGTCTGTCGCCGGATCGGCAACGACAAGCCGGAGGCGGGCGACCACGGGCCGAAAAAAAGAGCCACAATTAGTTCCAACCTTGCTGACCATTATTGAACCACACACCGCCGGTGACCCTATGAGTGAATACAAGTGGCTCAACTGCCGATTGCGTGACATCCAGGGCCAACTTGAAGCCCAGGCCCACCGGGTCAGCTTGCCGGTGATCAGCCGGGTGCTGAAGGAGAATGACTACCGCTTGCAAGCCAATGCCAAACAGCAGGAAGGGGCAGCCCACCCGGATCGAGACCGACAGTTTGAGTACATCCGGGAACAACGAACTGAACACCTGGCGAACCAACAACCGACCCTCAGTGTCGATACTAAGAAAAAGGAGTTGGTCGGCAACTTCAAAAACCCCGGCCAAATCTGGTGTAAATCCGCCGAACGCGTTAATGTTCACGATTTTCCCAGCGAAGCGCTGGGTCGGGCAGTGCCATACGGGCTGTATGACCGCCAGCACAATTGTGGCACCGTCTATGTCGGTCAGTCCGCCGATACGCCGGCCTTTGCCGTCGACAATATCGCTGACTGGTGTCATACCGAAATGCTGACACGCTTCCCCAAAGCCACCCACTTATTGATCGAGGCCGATGGCGGCGGCAGCAACAGCTATCGCTCCCGGGTCTGGAAACGAGACCTGCAACACAAAGTGGCCGATGTATTCGGTTTGACCATTACTGTATGCCACTATCCGACTGGTACTTCCAAATGGAACCCGATTGAGCATCGGCTGTTCAGTGAAATCAGCAAGAATTGGGCTGGCTGTCCCTTACGCTCCTTTGATGAGGTCATTCACTACATTCGTGATACCAAAACTGAAACTGGCTTGACGGTTCAAGCCCATCTTGTCACCAAAACTTATGAAAAAGGTGTGAAAGTCTCTGACCAGGAAATGGATCAACTGTGTATCCAGCCACATCATGTCTGCCCAAACTGGAACTACACCATCTATCCAAGTTTAAACCTTTCCCAAAACTGACTATTGCGGGAAGTTATATTTTTACGAACCCTAAGTTTGTCCTACGGTGATTTTTATTGTCGTTGTCGTCTTACGTGAGACAGCCGTACCCGTCCGCAACTTATAATTCATCCCTCATAATTCATAATTGTATTTCAAGAAATATACTTTTGGGCAAAAAATCAAAGTACTAAAGTCACATGAAAGAAGTGACTTTTGGCTCTATATAAATGATGTCAACTATGTTATGCTTAACCTACCAACAAATTAATCGACCAATACGACCATAACCACATCCCCAAATACTCGACACCCATTTTTCACCCTGACAACGTAGAGCGCAGAACGTAGACGTGGCAAAACCACAACGCTTACGGCTTCACCACCGACAGCGGCCTGGCCGGAGTAAAAATAGATAGTTGGATAGATGGATGGATGGTTGGTTGGTTATCAATCTCTATCCAACCAACCAACTATCCAACTATCCAACCATCCATCTATATCAAAGGAACACACCCAATGACCCACACTATCCATCGCACTGAAATCGATAAAATGATCGTCGAGGTTACCCATTTGTCCGCCAACTTGGCCAGCAAAATCATAAATGAAATCCACCGCGAGCAGCCGGCCCTGTTGGATTATTTGCGATACCTGGCCAACAACTCACCGGTAAGCAACGACTCCTCGCTTTTCAGCCAAACCGAGTACCGGTATGTCTATCGCATGAGTATCGTGCTCCTAAAAATGCTCATCGACAGCCCCTATTGGCTGGAAGAGGTGAGCTGGGATGACCTCAACAACACCATTACCATCTCGCAGCCCGTAGCCGACGCCGTTTTTTCCGATCCGACCAACCTGGCCAACACCGTCAAACGCCTGGCCGAAACCCACCCCGAACCCGAACTGCTGCTTTTCCTGAGCGATGCCTGCCACAAGCGCCTCGACAACAAACCCAACGAGCCGCCCGTCCGCGCCAGGTACCGGACCACCACTTTCCTGATTTTCTACACCATCCTCACATCCGTCCTCAACACCCGCCCGGTAGAGAAATCGTACAGCAATTAAGCAGCGGGGTTTAATAAAGTTATACCGATCATGTCCCTTTCGCAGCGGAGCGAAGAAATTCCTGTGGCGTACAACGAAAAGTTGACTGTCCCGGAGACTTTAACGCCACAGCATAAATTTTTCCCGACGACTGCTTTAATCATTGGGATGTTTCAGGGATTTCTCCGCCTCCGGCTCCGAAATGACATGAGACACATCTTTTTCCGAACTTAGATCATGTAAACAAACATCGGTGACTATCTATGTGAATCTGGGGGCTGTTAAGCGAGAGGGTTGCCCTGCGGGTCAGCGTATGACAATCGGGACAAACGTGTGGTAGGTTAGCGCGTTGGTGGCCGTAATCGTAAACGAGTCGATGACCTCGCCGTCGATATTCTTAAAGTAAGCGCGGGCCTTCTTGGGGTCGCCATCAACGTGGAACGTGATAAACAGCGCGCCATACTGAGCGCCCTGGTCCGAGGCATAAATCTTGGCCCACTCGCCGGCACAGCCGTAAGGAGTGGTGGCGGGCAAACAGCGATCCTGGTTTCGAATGCCGATGCCGGCAATGCCCGACACAAACACAAAGGTCCGTCCGGCGGAGACGCAAACATCGGCATCGGGTGTATTCGGGTCATCGTCACAGGTGGCGTCGATAGTTTGGCTTTCGATATGGCTCAACGTGCGGGTGCGTGAGTATGAATGCTCGTGGCCCGTGGCAATAATGGCCCCCGCTTCCCGGCAGGCCTCATACGCCTCCCAACCGACCTCATCCGGCTTACTGCCCACCTGCATCGCATGTTGATTCTTGTGCCACGAGCAGATCGTCCACAGCGAGTCATCCGCCGCCAACTGCTCGCGCAAATAGGTCTCGTGGTCGGAGCCTAACGTTCCCACGCCGGACAGAATAAAAAATAAGCCCTGATAGTGACAGGCTGAATTAACGCCCAAATCACCCCCACAGCTTGCCTCCGGAATACCGTCTAACCGCGCCTGAAGTTTCTGCTGATACCCGGTCCACTGCGCCAGATCGTGATTACCCACCGACGCAAAATAAGGAAACGTCGCCCCTAAGCTATCATTAATCTGCTGGTCCCAGGCATCCGGATTATCCACATAATCAAAATCGCCTTGATGCAACACCATCGCCGCGCCCTCGCTTTGGATAAGATCAAGCACCGCCTTAGCATTCGCCCCTAACCCTTGATCACCAATAAACGCTACCGTAAAATCAGGCGGCGGGTAAGCCGGTTCTTCGGCATAAAGAACACGCGGCGTGGCTCCCGGCAGCAAAAGAACAACGGAGCATATCCATACAGCAGACAATAAGCACAGCCGTCGGAGCAATACGCTTTCAATAGGGATGTCGGTTGAGGAATTAGGCAGGTTCATGGGTGTAATCCTTGATGGTAGTGTGTTAGGCAATCATGGCAAAAACTTAGAGACACCAACGGAATCAGGATTCAGGAATTAGCCTTCCCCTAATTCATCCTTCATCCTTCATCCTTCATATTTTAAGAGAGAGGTTGCCACCACATCGCCAACCCGATAGCCGCCGCCACCAAGACCGTCCCGATCATCGTAAAGACAAAACTGATCTCCTGCAGCTCGCGTTTGGTGATAAGATACGTCGGCAGCTCGCGAAAAACCTCTTGCAGCTCACCGGCACTCTCGGCGGAGTAGTACGCGCCGCCCGTCATATCGGCGATCTCTTGCAGGGTCTCCTCATCGATGCCGCGTCGAAAACCACCGCCCGATCCGAAGCCCCCGAACGATGCGCCGCCGCCAAAGGGTGTGCAATCCATCACCGAACCCGACTCCGTCCCAAAACCAATCGGATAGACGCGAATATTGCGGTTAACGGCCTGCTGGGCCATATCCAGGGGCAGCGGGCCGCGATTACTGGCCCCGTCGGTCAATAAAACGATAATATCCGGCTCATAAATCCCGTGCGGCGAAGGTTCCGGCTCATCTTCAGGAGCCAGGCCCGTCACCGGCACCACATTGGGGTTAATTTCGGCGATGGCGTCGAGCGACTCTTCGATAGCGCTGCCGATAGCTGTCCAGCGGGCGGTCGTTAAGCTTTCGACCGCATTATAAAGCGATTCTTGATCGGTGGTCGGCGGGAGGATCAGCTCGGCAAAGCCGGCGAAGGCCACGATACCAATTTGGGTGCTGGCTTCCTGGCGCTGGATAAAAAGGAGAGCCGCATCTTGCGCTGCCTCTAAGCGATTGGGCGGAATGTCGGTTGAGCACATACTGCGCGACACATCCAGCGCCAAAATAATCGTCGCCCGTCCGGCCGGGACGCTCACGCTGGCTGCCGGTCTTGCCAGCGCCAAAATCAGCACCGCCAGCGCCA
>JAGRBZ010000247.1 GCA_020433805.1 Anaerolineae bacterium | reverse complement strand
TAATGGAGTAACACCGGTTTATGCAACTTACGATGGCTACTTAACGCGCCTGCCGGAGTGGACGAGCGCCGTGATTATTCGCCATCCGCAAGATCCGCTGGTACCAAGTCGGCAAATTTGGAGCTACTACACCCATATGGCCGATGAGGGCGGCAACAGCTATATCATCGACCAAATTCCACCCGGCACGTATGAGTTGCCGGTTAAGCAAGGAACTTTATTGGGTTATCAGGGGGATTTCAACGGCCAGTCGTGGCGTTCGATTGATACACACTTGCATTTTAGCATTGTCTTGGATGACGGCACCGGTAAATTTATGAATGAAACCGATATGACGAACACCCTCGATCCTTCGCCCTATTTAGGTATGCGTCTCAACACATTCTGTGCCGACAGGCCGCCGGTTTGTCGCCCGGATTACTCATGTTCATCGTTTGAGGCGGGATCATAAGGGGCGTTGGGCAGGGTAATTGTAAATTTCGTCCCAACTTCTAACTCGCTCCACAAGGAAATCGTGCCGTGGTGATTTTCCACAATCTGCTTTACAATCGCTAGCCCCAAACCGGTTCCTCGCGATTTCGTGGTGAAGAACGGTTCAAAAATCTTCTCTTGATGCTCCGGCGAAATTCCCGGCCCATTGTCTTCGACGGTAATGATTTGAACATCATCATCAACCGTCATGGTAAGCCGTACTTCACCGCCGGCCCCAACGGCATCAGCGCTATTACTAATAAGATTGGAGAAAACGCGGCCAATTTGGTCGAAATCGACCATGATAGGTGGAGGGTCGGATATAAGCTGGTGATGAAACTCAAGACCCTTCTCCGGCAGATTAACCTCCCAAAAGGTTGTTTCGGTCTCCAAAACTGTATAGAGTGAGCCAAGGACAAGGTTTGGCTTCGGCGCTCGAGCTACATAAAGAATATCGTCGATGATGCGGTCGATGCGCTCCATGTTGGCTTGCATAAGTGAGGCTCCCCGCTTGCGCGGATCATCCTCGGTGATGTCGTGAACGAGATACTCAACCCCAATTTTGATAGCCATAAGCGGATTGCGGAGTTCGTGGGCCACAGTCGCCGCCATTTGTCCCAGAGCCGCCAACCTTTCCCGCTGGATAAGTTGCGCTTGCGTATCGTGCAGTTGCTCAAAGAGCCGGGCATTGTAAATGGTTTGGGCAACTTGATGAGCAAAAGCTTGAATTACATTGGCGTCGGTTACGGTTAATCCCTCTGGTTTGTAGCGATCCACAGTAACGTAGCCTATCATTTCTTGGGCAACAAGCAAAGGTGCGCCAATCCAGCATCGAACATGCGAGGCACCGGACCAAAACTGGTATCGCTCATCATACCGGGTATCGGGGATGTAGATGGCACTTTTAGAGGTATGCATCTCTCTAAACAAGACATTTTGAGAGTAATCGAATTCTTGATTAGTTACGTCTTCCTCAAATCCCTGAGCGGCTTCCATCACCAAATAATCGTCATCTTTAACCAAGAAAATGGCCGCCGAATCGTAGGGAACCAACTGCTTTAATTTCAGTAAAATGTGGTTCAGAATCTCGTCTGTCGCCAGTGTTAAACTTATGGAGGCGACCACTTCAGCCAAAATAGTCGAGATTTCTCGTTGCCGCTGCTCTTCTTCAACTTTGGCGCTTAGCTCAACCGCAAATTGTTGTACTTTTTCGTAAGCTCTTTGTTTTTCTAGCTCGATGCGTTTACGCTCAGTAATATCCCGAATAAGCCCCTGCGTAGCCAGACCGCCTCTATAGGTGGGATAAGACACGCTCAGTTCGACATCGATTTCATTGCCATCTTTATCGATAGCGGAAAATTCGTATGGGGGAGGCGACAAATTGTGATTACCCAGACGTTCAGGGTTTTGTAGTTTTTGAACTATCTTTCTACCACGAACGGAGATAATATTGGTAAAAACAAAATCGGGTGAATTGGCCTCTTCTTGGGTTACGCCAAACAACTCGGTGAAACGGCGATTAACAACTTCAAACCGTCCTCCATAAATAAGGAAAATCGCATCGCTTGACTTTTCAATCAGCGTACGATATTTTTCTTCGCTTTCACGCAAAGCGGCTTCAGCATGGATACGCTCGGTTGCCTGGGCTAAAATATTGGCGACTGATTGCAAAAAGTTTATGTCATCATGGGTAAAAACGCGATGTTCCGTTGTACAGACCCCTAAAACACCGAAAGGCCAAGGTTCACCATCAATAAGGACACTCATACTACTAATAACTTCGTGTTCCTTTAAATACGGAGAGATGAGGAAGCGAGCTTCTGCCCCGGCATCTTCTACAATAATCGGCTCGCTCGATAGCAAGGTGTACCCCATTTGGGACTGGGCATCGGCACTGATCTCTAGATTTCCAACCAAACCCTCTTTCCATCCTACTCCAGCTCGCAGCAAAAGTGTGTCTTCTACATTAGGTAGTAACTCTAAAATCTGACCGTATTGAACGCAGAGTGTCTCCGTAATAAGCGTTACAGCTTCGTCTAAGAGTACGTGTAAAGGTATCCCGGCCAAAACGCGTTGCCCAAACTTGGCGACAACCGCTTGTTGGTAAGCACGGGTCTTTAGTTCTGCC
The DNA here is from genome assembly GCA_020433805.1 of Anaerolineae bacterium. Lineage (GTDB taxonomy): Bacteria > Chloroflexota > Anaerolineae > 4572-78 > J111 > JAGRBY01. Next base: position 9,901 of record JAGRBZ010000247.1, on the reverse strand, counting down.
TCTGCTCGTTTACGTTCTACAATCTGCTGCTGCAAAACCTGATTGGCCCGCTCAAGATCGGGAGCTTTTTCATCGGCCCAAAGCTGAAGTTCTTCAAGAGTACGGTGAAGTACCCGTTCTGTTTCTTTACGTTCAGCAAGCTCTTCTTGAATAGTGCTATGTAAGCGCGCATTTTCCAAAGCAACCGCAATTTGATGGGTTAGCGACTCCAAAGCCAAGACATCATCTTGGTCAAAAGCTTGGGTGCGGAAACATTGAATATCAAGCACGCCCAAGGCGGACTCACCGATCATAATCGGTAAGCACAATTCAGCTTCGGTTCTTGATTTTTCGGGGTAGGGCGATATAAAGCGAGGTTCTTCTCTAATATCGTTAAGAAGAAGCGTTTTTGATTGGTTTAGAACAAAAGCAATTATCTCTTCAACAGGATATGCTTCATTTGAAAGCACTTCTATATAGGCACCTGAAGCGGCTTCAAGGTGGACCGTTTCTTTTTGTTTCAGATACAAACCAACATGGTCATACCCAAACATTTCCTGGATCAGACTGACCGTTGTGTTAAGCAATTGGTCAACGCTTAAGATGCCAGTAATCTTTCGGCCAATACCGCTTACCAAGGCTAATTTAGCCGTACGTCGCTCTAATTCGGCGTCAGCGTGCTGCTGCTTTCTAACCTGGTCTTCAAGTTCCTGAGCGTAAGCAATAGCTTCGCTATAGGCTACTTCTAACTGTTGAATCTCTTGCTGTTGGGTTTCACTTACTTGTTTATTCAACTCGTAAGACTCCCTACATCTCAATGACATAGAGTGAGGCTAAATAGGTATGGTGTAAAGAAAGTTAATTCTGTAATTCTATAGTTTTTAAAGTTGTCCGACACATAACTACTACAATACCACAATTTTTCGAATCATGTAAGGGGGTAATAACTCTTAATTTTCAAAAAATATGTAGTAGTACCTATAAAATAAACGACACTACCTGAAGCTTAATTCCCTGATGTGGGGGTCTCTTCTAAAGAAACCTCCACCGGAGAAGCTACGGTTGAGATAGGTGTCGTTGATGTTTGCTGTGATGAGGAAGTTCTCTGATCGAAAGATACAAAACTTGTCTCTTGATTTTTGACGGTAACAGGTATCGTTAGTTGTTTACCGTCGTAGAAAGTCTTTACCACATAGTCACCGGCTGGTACATCGCTAAAAGTAAAGGTTTCATAGTAATTATCATCTGAATTGACAAGATTATCAGGATACGTGAAGGTCTGCCGCCAGAAGCGACCGCCTTCAGCGGATCGATGCAGGGTAACAAGCTGCTGGGGAACTAAATATCCTTGACTATCAACCACACGTCCGGCAATTACGCCAAAACCATCATCAGGACGTACCCACAAATCCGGATTACGCGTATCGTCATAGGTTGCCGCTCCAACTCGCACTTCCAAATGCAAATGAGGGCCAAGAGCAACACCTAACTGACCAACCCTGGCGATAGGATCGCCACTTTTTACTTGTTGGCCCGGTTGAACCAGCACCTGAGACACGTGGCCATACAACGTATAGACGGGTAGACCTTTCCATGATTCTTTGTGCTTGATGACAACAGCTTGACCATAAAAGTCAGGCCAAGGGCCTAGAACCTTAACGAGATCGGTATCAGCATGGGTTACAACGCCATCGCCAACCGCAAGAATAGTTGTTCCCTGGCCGGCTTGAATATCAATACCATAATGCCAGAAATATTGGCCGCGTGCATTAGTACCATAGGGATAATAATAACTGCCCCAGCCCGATAGCTCAGAGTTAAATGCACGGTCGAACCAAAAATGGTCTTCGACTTGTCTGTAATTCGGCAGGTCGGCGGGCAGTTGGACGGAACGCGGGGCTGGAGTAAACGTTGCTGTCGGTGTATTAATTGGGGTGATGACCGTGGTGTTTGTTAACGAGACAGACTGAGAAATCCCTACCGTTGTCGTTAAAGGTGCCTCTATAGACACCGGAGTTAAGCCGACTTCCGGCTCTATAGTCACCGGTTCAATGGTAGGCTCTGGAGTGAAGGTAGCCGTTGGAGGAACAGGCGTTTCGGTAGCCGTAGGTGTGCTGGTACTGGTTTCTGTTGGCGTCGAAGTTAATGTCGGTGTTGAAGTTGCGGTTGGTGTAGCAGTGGGAGAAGGTGTATTGGTAGCAGTAGCTGTCGCAGAAGGCGTAGAGGTGGCTGTTTCTGCCGATGTGGCCGTCTTGGTTGAGGTGGGGGTGGAAATAATTCCACTAATCCCATCCACTTGCGCCATACCAATCATAACAACAATAATGGCCGTAACGATCAAACCAAGCGCAATACCAACAAGAATTTTTATCGTCTGTGAGTCGACTCTGGAAAATAACAAAGCAGTGGTCTCCGGAAAAACAAAAAGGCTTTTAAGGTATCCAGTCTAAATTTTCTTCTACCCAACCAAAACTATTGGTCCTATCATGCTGGACCACGCCGTCCACAGAGCCATTAAGTGTAAAATGACGTCGCTTACTCCCGCCATCGGCATCCATATCCCAAATAGCCCATTCGCCGTCACGGTTAGAGACAAAGGCTATTTTTGATCCATCCGGGGACCAGGTAGGCAACCCATCACTGGAGCTATCTGAAGTGAGCGCTTCCAAGTTCTTTCCGTCAAGATCAACTTGATAAATTTCCCAGTTGCCTCCCCGCTCGGACATGAAAACCACGGTAGAGCCATCCGGCGAAATTTCCGGATTAGTATCCGAAGGGTGATCGGTTATGAGTTTGGGTGCACCACCATCGACACTACTAAGCACGATACCGCAGTTACCGCCGATGCAGCTACTATAGACAAACTGTTGTCCATCGGGTGACCACTTAGGCGACTTACCTTGAATAGGGAACCCTTCGCGTCGCATGACTTCTGCGACACCATCAATAATGCGATATGTGGCTGGTTCGCGTCCGCTTTTACGTGAGTGGAAAATCAGGCTGCTATCAGCCGGTGAGAATTGAGGGCGAGCCGATTCAAAGAAAAGGTCAAACCCCCAAGCATCTATATCATCGCTCTCTAAAGGACGCGCATAAAGCCCTCGACGGTCTGCTTGCCAAGAGCGATAGGCTATTTCGGAGCCATCGGCTGTAAGTGCCGGTTGACTTGCATCAGATTGGATGAGCGTAAGATTACTACCATCAGCAATATCTGCCATATAAATGTCATAGGTTGAGCGCTCAGGATCATAAATAGGGAATACAATCCGCCCGGAGGCTCTTTCTTCACCGCGAGCCAATGTCTGATCGCGCGATGCATATTCTGGCAATGGTACAGGCGTTGCGGTTGGTTCTGCAGCGGCTGTTACAGAACGGCTTATCGTCGGCGTAGAGATAGGCGACTCGCTCAATCCTTCGATAAGTTCTTCTTCTTCACTTGCTTCTATAAAAGGCTCCTCAGTTTCCTCTGCAATAGGCGTAGCGGTAGCGTTTGATACCGTTGGAAACGGTGTAGCCGTTGGAATCGAGCCATCAACCGCGATGGCCGCTGAAGCGCCGGGGCGAGTTGCCGTTGGAATAAGGGTGAGTTCTTCTGACTGAGGTGTCCAAAGTCTTAGGTTATCAAAACTAATCCATGCGTACGGTTCAGCAAATGTACCTGCAAAGAAACCGAAGTTGCCGTGGGTTAACGAGTCATCTTCCACTGAAGCTAACTCTTGACCGTTAACCCAAACGGTAAGATCCGGCCCGAAAGCTGCGATTTTCAAAATATTCGCAGATCCATCCGTATTGATATATTCTGATGCCGTCCAGTCGACCAGCGTTGTCCAATTGCCCTCAACAAATTTACTAAGCAAGAAATAGCCATCGCCCGAAATATCGAATCGATAAAAATTATTGCGATCCAGGAAGCGGATTAGCACTCCATAACTATTCTTTTGATCGCCGTCTTCTAATTTGGCTTCAACTTCCATTTCAAAATCGGCCACATCCCGATTGGCTAACCCCCAGGCGACCAGGTTACTGGCATTGACTTCGATTTGGTAGCGATTATTGCCGTAAACTTTTCGTGTATACGTATCAAACGCATCATCCCAGCCGCCGAAGGAGTCGCTAAAATCGTCTTCATAAACCAAAACCAATTGGTCGGACGAGGGTTCAGAAGGAGCAGATGGGTCACTGGACGTGTCGCCGTCTTCGCTCACCACCGTTTCGGATGGATCGCCATCGGCAACGGGTGATTCTTCATCGCCGGTAAGACGGCTTGAAGCCAGGTAGATGACCAAAACAGCAGCAAAGCAGACCAGTAAAATTAAACCACCGGCGATCCATGCTAATCGAGGCGGCGCATTTCCAGGTGCCGGAGCAGCAGCCGGGGCTGCTGTCGCTGTCGGTTGCGGGGTCGAGGCTGACGGTGTAGGTATCGCTGCTACAGGAGCCGCCGCTGGTTGTTTGGGTTGACCAGGTATCGAGAACGTTAATTCTGTTTCGCCAACCTGAACGCGGTCACCTTCTTGCAAAGCGACCGGGCTAGCAATAGATGTCCCGTTGACTGAAGTACCGTTTGCGCTATCTAAATCCGACAGCATCCATTGCCCAGACTGAAGTGAAACTTGAGCATGGTAGCGAGAAACCTTGGCATCGAGTAGAACAATGTCATTGTCCCGTTCGCGACCAATTTTCGTGTCGAACTTCAACTTAAATTTATCACCCATATTTTCGCCCTGGGTGATCTGTAACTGCGGGGCCGCCGATTTACTGGATTGCGTAGCCGCCCCGGAGATATTTTCAGCCATAAAATATTGTTCCCATCTTAATTTTAACGTGTGAATTATAGCAGACGCCTGTAGGAGCGTCAAAGATATTCAAATCTGCAAACGCTATTGGTCGTCCTTCATGCTACTTTGGTTTTCAAATTGCTCTGCTTCTGCGGCAGATTGGGCACGCAAACTGGCAGCCACAGCCGGTTCGGGAGCGAGCACATAGGGTTCTAAATCAAGCAAGCGTCTATAAATATAGCTACCCAGCACTTTTACAGTGGCGATGGTCGGGGCAGCTAAAAGTAGGCCTAAGGCTCCGCCTACACTCGCCCCGGCGATAATACCGACAATGATAATCGCCGGTGGCAATTGCAAACGACTGCCAAGAATACGTGGCACCAGATAATTGGTATCGACCTGCCACATTAAAAAGTAGAACCCAGCTACCAGTAACGCAAATGCCCAGTTGGGCAGCGGGATGTAGCTGGATCCTTGAAAATAGGCAATCGCCGTTCCGATTGCACCTGATAGACCATAGCCCCAATTGGGAATGAGTTCTAAAAGAGCGGCCACAAGCCCTAAAATAAGGGCGCTTCTTATTCCTAAAATTCCGGTCGCGACGCTAATGATGACGCCAACAATAACGGCCAGGGTCACCTGACCAATAAAGTACGATTTCCAGACCCCATCTATTGTACGCCGTAACTGCTGAAATTCTTCAAGGTAATTGGGGGGAATCCAGCTATCAATCCATTCGACAAAACGATTGGCATCCACCAAAAAATAGTAGCCCACCACAAAAATAAAAATAGCCCAAATTAATCCGCCAGCAATACCCACTGCCAAATTAGCTGCCAATGCTGCCAATGGCGAAAATATGCTATCAAGGCTGCCCGCTATGGGTTCGATAAGGGAGGGAACATCGATCTGAAAGCCGGCGATGTTTATTTCATAATCCATCGCACTATCAAACTCGTCTGATAGGCCCTGAATATTGAAATCAAGGTTGGAGAGTTGTTGCACCAATAAAGGAGCCAAAAGGGTGGGGATTGAAACTAACCCAATAAGAAAACAAACGTAGATAATAGCCGCAACAATGCTTCGTTTAAGAGGAATACGTTTATCGGCCCAATTTAGTACCGGATTGAGCAAGTAAGCGATGATGACCGCCACAATAAGTGGAGCCAAAACCACACTGAATCGCCATATAGCCAGCGCAATTAAAATAACGCAGACAACAAAAACAAAACGTTTAGACTCTGGCGTCCACTTCGGTGCAGAAGACAAACTTCCTCCTCTATAGATTTAAAAAGAGACACCCGTTACGGCATCTCTCGTTTAAGTTTGTTTAGTATCGTGGAAAATTTGAAATAATACCTATTCAACAAATCCTATCTGTTCCGCAGGCCAATACGAAAACCAGGCACGTCCCACCACATTTTTTAAGGGTATTGTGCCGAAATTTCGTGAGTCATTGGAAAAGCTACGATTATCACCCAATACGAAGATATGAAGAGGAGGGATGGTGACAGGTCCGTAAAAACCGGAGGTTACTGATGATAAATATGGTTCATTAAGAGGTTGATTATTGACAAAAACTTGACCATCGTGAATTTCTATAACATCTCCCGGTAAGCCAATTACGCGCTTAATCAGAAGTTCATCATTTTGCTCTTCAATTCTAATGACAACAACATGACCGCGTTGCGGGCCATCAAAACCAAGATACTGCCGAACATACCGGTTGTAAGACAACTTTTCAACAATCAAGCGCTGATCAGTATGAAGATTGGGTTCCATACTTTGCCCATAAACCCGTGTGGCCTGGGCCAAAAACAAGTTTATGAGCAAGGCGATGAGAATAGCCGGAACAATCGTTTCCAGCGTTTCTCGAATGAGATGCAATATTTTGGTAAAAAAGGACGGTTTGGGAGCAACTTCTACTTCTGGTTCGATGTGATACCCCTCTGTACTATACCGATCAGGGTACATAAAATTCTCCACCTTTTTGCAAACTATGAATTCTCATAAAAGTTTGCTCATTATACAACAACTTAGAGATATTAGTAATTAAAGGTTCATAGAAAGAAAGTTTGAGGTATCATCATAACCCCTCCAACGAGATACCCCAAACTTTTAAGCGTTCGATTTAGCGATTGCGATTGCGATCTCGATTGCCGCCGCCGCGGTCACCACGGTTGCCACCGCGCCTGTCGCCGCCACCACCGCGACGGTTGCCACCACCCCGATTGCCGCTGCCGCTACGACCGCCACCGCTGACACGTTTGTCGTTTTGACGCGCTTCTTCTAATGACCAACCCTCTAGCACGGCTTGCCGTGAGAGACGGATTTTGCCGTCGCTGTCGATATCGGTCACCATAACCATAATTTCGTCGCCAACCTGAACAACATCCTCTACAGAGGGTACGCGGTAATCGGCCAGTTGTGAAATAGGCACTAAACCGTCCGTCTCAGGCAAAATTTCAACAAAGGCTCCAAAATCTACGGTTCGAACAACTTTACCGGTATAAATTCGGCCCATTTCGGCTTCTTCGGTAAGCGATTTCACAAAAGCCAAGGCTTGAGCGCTGGCTTCCTGATCGGAAGCAGCAATAAATACAGTCCCGTCATCATCGATATCGATCTTTGCCCCGGTTTCGTCTTGAATAGCCCGGATGGTTTTACCACCGGGGCCAATCAATTTGCCGATTTTGTCGGGGTCGATCTGTATCGTCATAATCGCCGGAGCATATACTGAATATTTTGTTCGCGGTTCAGAGATAACCTCATCCATCTTATCCAAAATATGTAATCGCGCATCCAGTGCTTGTGCTAGCGACTGCTCTATAATATCCCAGCGGAGGCCGCTAATTTTAATATCCATCTGCAGGGCCGTAATACCATCGCGTGTACCGGCGACCTTAAAGTCCATATCGCCCAAAGCGTCTTCAAGCCCTTGGATATCGGTGAGGACTACAAACTGGTCGCCTTCTTGAATAAGCCCCATCGCTGTACCGGCCACCGGAGCCTTAATCGGCACCCCGGCATCCATCAGGCTGAGGGTACTACCGCACACGCTCGCCATTGAGGTTGATCCATTGGAACTCAAGACCTCAGATACCAGACGTAGGGTGTAAGGAAACTCTTCAATGGGGGGAATAACCGAAAGCAGCGCTCGTTCGGCCAGCGCGCCGTGTCCAATCGAGCGGCGGCTGGGTGAGCCTACACGGCCGGTTTCAGCCACGGAGAAGGGTGGGAAGTTGTAATGGTGGATATAGCGTTTGAAATCTTTGGGGCCAAGCGTGTCGAGCTTCTGCTCATCTCTGGGGGTACCAAAAGTGGTAATAGTTAGAGCCTGAGTTTCGCCTCGGGTAAAGATAGCAGAGCCGTGCGTGCGCGGTAATATGCCTACTTCCCCCCAAATCGGGCGCACGGTTTTTGGATCGCGACCATCGGGTCGAATTCCCTCTTTAATAATGCGCGAGCGAACGGCTTTCTTTAAGACCTCACTGTGTACATTATTAATATGTTTAACGGTAACCGTTTCATCTTCTTCAAAAGTAGCAATAGCCTCATCACGGACGGCATTAATAGCGTTATTAAACTCTTCTTTATCAAAGCCCTGCTGGACCACATCTCCTATTTTGGTGCCGACCTGTGCCAAAATCTTCTCTTTGACATCATCCGGTGTTGAGTCAGCCTCAAATTCGCGTTTTGGTTTGCCGATCTGCTCCCGCATCTGTTTTTGCACAGCCACAATGTCCTGGATCGACTCGTGAGCCAGGCGCAACGCTTCGATCATCGCATCTTCTGGAACTTCACTCGCGCCGGCTTCAACCATCAAAATGGCATCTTCCGTACCGGCTACTCGCAGATCCAGGTCACTAACGGTCAATTCACCCGTCGTCGGGTTAACGATAAATTCACCGTCGATACGGCCAATTCGAACGGCCCCAATCGGGCCATCCCAGGGAATATCCGAGATAGCTAACGCAGCACTGGCGCTGTTGATAGCCAAAATATCCAGATAAGTATCCCCATCGGAGGATAAGGCGGTGATAATCACTTGTACTTCATTACGGAATTCCTTATTAAAAAGAGGGCGAAGGGGGCGGTCGGTAAGTCTGGCAGTAAGAATGGCTTCCTCACTGGGCCGGCCTTCGCGCCGGAAAAAGCTACCGGGGATGCGACCTGCTGCGTACAATTTTTCTTCAAATTCTACGCTTAACGGAAAGAAATCGACATCGCGGGTCGATTTCGCAGCGGTGGCCGTTGTCAGTAAAACGCTGTCACCGGACTTAACAAGAACAGCTCCGCCCGCCTGACCAGCTAATTGACCGGTTTCAAAAATAATCTCATCATTTCCGAGTTTAGCTTTGAATTGGTAAAGTTGTGGTTTAGACATAATAAAAAGATACTCCTTGGTATTTCTCCCAGGCACGGCTTTAGACCTTGAGACAAACCAAAACCAATTGACAACGAGTAGTTAGACATCAACTAATCATACCGTCAGAATTGCCGTTGATTGATGGCTAAATACTAATTGCAAATTGGTTTCAAAATTCGCTCAAGGTCTGCGCCCTAGGAGATTAAATGAATTTTACAAATATTTCGTGCTTACTTTATAATACAAACGAGTAGAGGGGGATAGCCAAATCCCATCTCTACTCGTTAAAAGTACCGTTATCGAACAGCTATCATTCTGTTATTTCCGCAGACCAAGTGCTTCAATGACGCTTTGGTATCGATCAGGGTCTTTACGTTTTAGATATTCTTGATGATGACGCCGCTGCCCAACCAGTTTGAGCAAGCCCCGTCGAGAGCTGTTGTCATGTTTATGATCTTTCAGATGCTCTTGCAGTTGGTTGATCCGTGCTGTCAGCAACGCAATTTGCACTACTGAAGAGCCGGTATCTCCATCTTTGACCTGAAATTTATTAATGATTTCTTCTTTCTGTTCCCGCGAGAGTGCCACTATTTATCTCCTTACTGTGTCGGGCGAAGCGTTGACAGGCGAGATTGCATCAACTCAAGCCCCTAGGTTTAGCTAAAGTGTTTTAGTGTTAACTACCTTTTTTCAACACCAAAACGGCCCAAAGATTTATACACTTTTACAAGCGTAACATTATAACATAGCCAAATATAAATAGCAAATTGTGATT
>JAGRBZ010000246.1 GCA_020433805.1 Anaerolineae bacterium | reverse complement strand
CCCATTTTAGTGAGAGCGCTCCCCAAGGCAATGAAGGCTATGACGGGCAGTTTGCTTATCAAATCGCACTCAATCCGGCCGGGGCCGCGCCATATATCGACGTACCGGCCTATCGTTATCAGCGGATTTTGTATCCCCTAACCGCGCGATTGTTGGCTTTGGGACAAGCCGCTTTGATCCCGTGGACGCTGATTATTGTTAATATTGGCGCAATTGCGCTGGGCACTTGGGCTACGGAACAAATTTTATTGCACTTTCGAGTGAGCCGCTGGTACGCACTGGTCTACGGTCTGTACGGTGGGCAACTTCTATCATTGCGAACCGATCTTAATGAACCTCTGGCCCACGCCTTTGTTCAATTGGCTATGTTAGCCTGGGCCAAAGAGTACCGATGGTGGGCGGTTGCAGCTTTTGCTCTTGCTGCGTTGGGTAAAGAAACCACATTAGTTTTTTTGGCAGCATATATGGCTTTTACCCTTTCCCGTAGAATGTGGGGCTGGACATTCCGATTGAGTTTGGCGGCGGTCCCTTTTGTATTTTATCAACTGTTTCTTTGGCGTTGGCTTGGCAGTTTTGGCGTGGGATCGGGTGGTGCAGGTGCGACACCATTTAGTCCGATACCGCTAGCCGGCTGGTTAGCAATTGCCGGTGTCAGCGTAGGCGCTTTCCTTTTAATTTCGCTTGTTGTCGTACCCATGTCAATTTTGCCGAGTATCGCGGGTTTGTGGCTAAGTATAACGAACCTATGGTATCAAAACCTTCACCCGTTTGTATTTTGTTTACTGCTCAACAGTGTCGTTATCTTATTTTTGCCGACCTCCACCTTTCGTGAGCCGGTGGCGATGCTGCGTTTAACGATGGGATTAATGGCCGCGATGCTTGTTTTTGGCGCATGGCGGCGATCTTGGCGTGTTCTCAATTACAGCACCTTTTGGATTTTTACGAATGTGTTATTGATCAACGGGGTCGCCGGAGCGGGCTGAAATTGATTTTTCTTTTGTTACTTCCACTTGTGACGTTTTTATTGTATCATGCTAATGATATTGTTTTCTGACCCTTTGTATTCCATATATGGAATTGGACCAAAATCGCCCTTAAATTTGTACTCGAGACTTCTTTAACAAAAGGATCAAAATAATGCCAGAGATTAATGTTGCTTTGATTGGCTGTGGCGCGTGGGGCAAGAACCATATGCGCGTCTGGTCGGAATTAGGTTGTCTACGGTTGGTCTGTGACACCGACCCGACCAGATTGGAAAAAGCCCGAACCGACTACCCCCAACTTGAAACCTGTACCGATATTACGTCCGTATTTCGTCGCTCGGATATTGATGCTGTTGTTATTGCGGCACCCGCTCCGTTGCACGCCTCGCTAACGCTCTCAGCATTGGAGTCAGGTAAAGATGTTTTGGTCGAAAAACCAATGGCTTTAACCGTGGCTGAAGGTCATCGACTGGTTGAAACCGCCGCTCGATTAGAGCGAATTTTAATGGTAGGGCACGTGTTGGAGTACCACACGGCTATCCAGAAACTGCATCAGTTAGTCAAAGAAGGCGAATTAGGGCGAGTCCAATATATTTACTCCAATCGACTAAATTTGGGCCGTATCCGGGTTGAAGAAAACGCCCTATGGAGCTTTGCCCCGCACGATATTGCCATCATTCTGCGTCTACTAGGCACCTCACCCGAAGAAGTTGCTTGTCATGGTGGAGCCTACTTAAATTATGACGTTGCGGATGTCACGTTAACCAGTCTGCGTTTTCCTAATAATGTCCGAGCGCATATATTTGTTAGTTGGCTTCAACCGTTCAAAGAGCAGCGTTTCGTGGTTGTCGGCGACCGGCAGATGGCTGTTTTTGACGATACGCGCCCCTTGGCTGAGAAACTCGCGCTCTATCCCCATCGCGTAAATTGGGTTAGTGGTCAGGTGCCTATCGCGCACAAAGCTGAGGCGGTTTATATTCCTCTGGAGGAAGCGGAACCACTCAGGGCTGAGTGCCTACATTTTTGGGAGTGTGTAGTCAATCGGCAAGAACCGTTAAGCGGCGGCAAAAGCGGTCTGGAAACGCTTAAGGTTTTGGAGGCGGCTCAACTTTCACTAGAGCAAACCGGTCAATCTATTCCCCTTGATCAGGTAGTGGCTACCCCTGACTATTTTGCCCACGCCACCGCCACCGTCGACCTGGGTGCCCGCATTAGCAAGGGGACCAAAATTTGGCACTATTCGCACATTATGCCCGACACCAACATCGGTCGGAACTGTGTTTTAGGGCAAAATGTTTTTGTGGCCGAACAGGTACGCATTGGTAATAACGTTAAAATTCAGAACAATGTATCCATCTATAAAGGAGTCACAATTGAGGATGATGTTTTTTGTGGCCCTTCGATGGTCTTCACGAACGTAGTTAATCCCCGCAGCGAAATCGAGCGCAAAACTGAATTTCGGCCCACGTTGATCAAACGTGGCGCGACCTTAGGCGCTAATTGCACTATTGTCTGTGGCACAACGGTTGGACGTTATGCTTTTGTGGCTGCCGGCGCAGTTATCACTAAAGCGGTGCCGGATTATGCCCTGATGATGGGCGTCCCCGCGACTCGCCAGGGTTGGATGAGCCGCCACGGGCATCGTTTGCCCACCCCCGACAGCGATGGCGTAATGGTTTGCCCCGAAAGTGGCTGGCGTTATAAAGAAGTTGAGCCAGAGCTGGTTCGTTGCCTCGATTGGCCCGAAGATCAACCCTTATAAACACCTGTTCATTATAAAAGGAATTAGTTTACGATGATTCATACTCCCCCCGCTGACAAAATTGAGACTCAGCCTGTCCCATTGCTTGATCTAAAAGCGCAGTACGCTACCATTCGGGATGATATTCAAGCAGCGATAGATCGTGTGATTGAGGCGCAGTATTTTATCCTGGGTCCGGAAGTGGCGGCCTTAGAAGAAGAGGTAGCTGCCTACTGCCAAAGTCGATTTGCGATTGGCGTTTCGTCCGGAACTGATGCACTCCTGGTCGCTCTGATGGCGATCGATGTCAAAGCCGGTGATGAGGTTATTACGACACCCTACAGTTTTTTTGCGACGGCCGGCTCAATTGCTCGTTTGGGGGCGAAACCGGTTTTTGTCGATATCGATCCGCTCACCTTCAACATCGATCCGGCCAACATCGAAGCGGCGATTACGGATCGGACACGGGCTATTTTACCCGTCCACCTATTTGGTCAGATGGCTGAGATGGAGCCGATTATGGAGATTGCCCGGCACCATAAGCTAATGGTGATTGAGGATGCGGCGCAAGCTATCGGTTCGGAGTATCAAGGCCGTCGCGCCGGCTCGATTGGGCATCTAGGCTGCTTTAGCTTCTTTCCCTCTAAAAATTTGGGGGCGTTTGGCGATGGCGGCCTAGTGACAACCAATGATGAAGACTTAGCAACGCGCGTTAAACGGTTGCGCAACCACGGCTATCGAAAAAAATATCACAGCCAGGATGTCGGCGGAAATTTTCGACTCGATGCCTTACAAGCCGCCGTACTACGGGTCAAACTGCCTCATCTGGATAATTGGACTGCCGGTCGTCAAGAGAACGCCGATACCTACCGACGGCTCTTTGCTGAAACGGATTTGGTTGTTCAGTCCGATAGTGACCCAGCCGGCGGGGATTTGCAAACATCAGGCGAATCAAAGCTGATCATGCCGACCGTACTGCCGGATCGACGGCATATTTACAACCAGTTTGTGATTCGCTGCCAACAGCGCGAGGCCCTAATGGCTTATTTAAAGGAGCGCAAGATTGGCTGCGAAGTGTACTATCCGGTTCCGCTTCATTTGCAGGAATGTTTTGCAGAGTTGGGCTACCCGCCGGGCAACCTACCCGCCAGCGAGTGTGCTGCTGCTGAAACTTTGGCTTTGCCCATCTATCCGGAACTAACCGAATCGATGCAACAGACCGTAGTCCATGCTATTGTCAATTTTTATCAAAACCCCTGATTTTGAGTTTAAAGACAACCAACGGGTATAAGAGGTAAATTGTGCTAGAGGATAAACGAATTGGTGTGGTTGTCCCAGCCTATAACGAAGAAAAACTGATTGGACGAGTCATTGAGACTATGCCAGATTTTGTGGATTGTATTTATGTTGTCGACGATCTCAGCATAGATACTACCCGAGAACGGGTAAAAGCATATTTGTGTCAACCTTGTTATAAAGGACGATTAGAACTTATTGCTCACGAAATCAATCAAGGTGTTGGCGCAGCCATCAACACCGGATATCAAAAGGCCGCCCAAGATGGCATGGATGTTGTTGCCGTAATGGCCGGCGACGCGCAAATGGACCCCGACGAATTAGATCGGGTCTGTTTACCGGTTGTCAGAAACGAAGCCGATTATGTAAAAGGTAACCGGCTGTTTACCGGCGAAGCCTGGCAACTGATCCCTCGCTATCGCTATTTGGGAAACGCTTTCTTATCGCTGCTGACCAAAATCGCTTCCGGTTACTGGCACGTGGCCGACTCGCAGACGGGCTACACGGCTCTATCAGCTGAGGCGATCAGGCTGATGCCTTTAAATAGATTATATGCTCGATACGGATACCCAAACCATTTGTTAGTAATGCTAAATATCTTCAATCAGCGCGTAAAAGATGTGCCGGTACGGCCGGTATACAATATTGGTGAACAGTCGGGTATTCGGCTCAGTAGAGTCATACCGCGCATGTCGTGGCTGCTGTTGAAATGTTTTTTTTGGCGGATGCGTGAAAAATATATCATTCGTGATTTTCATCCGTTGGTGTTTTTCTATGCGGTTGGAATATCGCTGCTCCCACTGGGTTTGATATTTGGTTTGTATTTGCTTTTTTATCGATTTTTAGCGGGGCCGGTGGCGGCTACTAGCGCCCTTTTTGCGATGTTCTTATTCATTTCGGGCTTACAGTTCTTGTTTTTTGCGATGTGGTTCGATATGGAATACAACAAAGATTTGAAAGTATTCTAGGCTGGGTTATGCGTATTTTAATTGATATTGGTCACCCGGCGCACGTTCATTTTTTTAAGCACGCGATTTGGCAGTTACAAGAACGAGGAGATGAGGTCTTAATCTCGGCTCGGGACAAAGACGTAACGCTCGCTTTGTTGGATGAATATGATTTTGAGTATCAAATTTTGTCAGCAATTGGTAATGGCCGACTGGGAATGTATAAGGAGTTCCTGTGGCGAGAATGGGCCTTAATTCAATTAATCCGAAAATTTGCGCCGGATGTTGTTACCGCAGTTGGGGGTGTTTTTATTGCTCCGGCGTGCAAACTTCTAAACAAGCCATCAATAGTATTTACCGACACAGAGCACGTGTCGATTGATCGATATCTAACGTACCCTCTGGCAAGCGTCATTTGCACCCCCACTAGTTTTAAGAAAGAGTTGGGATCAAGTCATTTAAGGTACCAAGGGTTTCAAGAATTAGCTTATTTGCATCCAAAATATTTTCAACCCGATCCAAAAATTTTGGAAGAATTGGGTGTTACCGAAAATGAGCCGTATATTCTAGTTCGATTTGTGACCTGGAAAGCCAGTCACGATGTGGGCCATCATGGATTTTCAGAACCTCTTAAGCACGAGGTTCTTGCCTCGTTAAGTAAATACGGACGTATCTTTATTACCTCTGAAGGAACGTTACCATCTGCCTTTGAGCCTTATCGGATCAATTTGTCGCCAAGTAAAATTCACCATGCTTTGGCTTACGCCAGTTTATATATTGGAGAAGGAGCAACGATGGCTACGGAGGCAGGATTACTGGGTACACCTTCTATTTATACCTCATCTTTGGTCGGTACTATGGGTAATTTTGAAGTATTGATGCACACGCATAATCTGGTTTATTCTTATCAAGATCCCCGAGAGGCGCTCCAGAGCGCGGTTTCAATACTTGAAAAGCCTGAAGTACAAATAGAATGGCGACGGCGTCGCGATAAATTATTGGCTGATACCATCGACGTAACGTGTTTTGCCGTCGATTTGATTGAGAATGCCCAAAATAAGGTTAATATCCTTGGCTAGTATAACGCTTACGCATTAATCGGAACCGGAAATTGTAATAGGAGATAACTAATGTTAAAAATGGCGGTTGTTGGCGTCGGTAGTATGGGCCGTAACCATTTTCGAGTATTGTCGGATACCCCTGGCGTTGAACTGGTCGGGATAGCCGATCCGGATTTACAATCCGCCAACGCAGTGGTACGTAAATCGGGCGTACCCGTTTATGCCGATTATCGACGGTTATTTGACCAAGTACAGCCCGCCGCTATCGTCATCGCGGTACCGACTCAGTTTCACCGAGATGTAGCTATGGCTGCGATTGAACGGGGTATCCACGTTTTGGTGGAGAAACCTATCGCCGCCACGATTGAACAAGCCGAGGAAATGATCGACGCGGCTGAGCAAAGAAATGTCGTGCTGGCTGTGGGGCACATTGAACGCTTTAACCCGGCGGTGCTGGAACTGAAACGCCGGATTGAGGCCGGTGAATTAGGCAGAATTTTTATGATCCATTCACGCCGAGAATCGCCCTATCCCCGACGAATTACGGATGTTGGGGTTGCCAAAGACCTGTCCACCCACGAACTTGATATGATGCGCTATCTGGTCGGATCGCGGGTTGTTCGTTTGAACGCTGAAGTGTCTTATGTGATGAATTCGCCTTATGAAGATATAGTTTTTAGCTTGCTTCGTTTTGAAAATGGGGTAATTGGGGTATTGGATGTTAATTGGGTGACGCCTACTACAGTTCGAGAAATAAGCATTACCGGTGAAAAAGGAATGTTTGTGGTTAATTACTTGAGCCAGGAAATTTTTTTTCACGAGAACCCCGCCGCCGTTGGTGTCATGGATGGGGCGGTGTGGCTCCCCGGCCAACCCTTTAGTGTCGAAGCCGGACATATGACCCGTTTTCAAATCAATCGGCGTGAACCACTCCGCAGTGAACTCGAGTCCTTCATTCAGGCTGTGCAAAACAACGAAAAACCGCTGGTCGATGGCCATGATGGCCTGGAAGCTTTACGATTGGCTTTGCAAATTATAGCCTGTTCTCAACCAAATAGCGCTTAAATTCCCAACTAAATCTTGTGTACCGAATAAAGGAGTCGTCATGTTAAAATTAGCTGGAAAAAATGTTATGGTGGTAGGTGGGGCCGGTTTCATCGGCAGCCATGTGGTCGATAAAATTGTGCCAGAGGCCCCCAATAACCTGGTTGTTGTAGACAACCTCTTTCTCGGCAAAGAACAAAACCTGGCCGAGGCTCGCCAACAGTATCCGGCGCTCAAATTCTACCAGCAAGATGCTTCCGATTACGCGATCATGAAACAAATCTGTAACGATGAGCAGATCGAAGTTGTTTTTAATCTCGCCGTTATTCCTTTGCCTACTTCATTAGAAAATCCACGCTGGACGGTGGAGATGAATGTGGCTTTAACCACCGTTATCTGCGAACTAATTCGCGAGGGCCATTATCAAACTCTTATTCACTTTTCTTCGTCCGAAGCCTACGGCACGGCCCAATATGTGCCAATGGGTGAAGATCATCCGCTGCTGCCATCGACGCCTTACGCAGCCAGTAAAATTGCGGGCGACCATATCGTGCTCTCTTATGGAGAGACGTTTGGCATCGATATGTCGATTATCCGGCCTTTTAATAATTTCGGGCCGCGTCAAAATAAAGAAAGTTATGCCGGCATCGTGCCGATTGTCATCGAACGGGCGCTGCGGGGCGACCCAATTATGATTTACGGCGATGGCGAGCAAACGCGTGATTATATTTACGTGGTTGATACAGCCGACGCCGCGATTAAAATTTATAATGAACCGGCCACGCGTGGCTTGGTAATTAACGTGGCCACGGGGCAAGAAATTACTATCAATCGCTTGGTCAGACAGATTTTAGAAAATATGAATTCGACCGTGCCGATCGTTTACGATGACCCACGTCCCGGTGATGTTCGCCGCCACTGTGGGGCGATCGATTTGGCCCAACAATTGATCGGTTTTGAACCAATAATGAGTATGAATGATGGCTTGGCCGCTACCGTGGCCTGGTATGTGGGGGCATATGAGACTCAACCTGCCTTGCGTTGATGAGCGCGAATTAGCCGAAGTTGCCAAAGTTTTGGCTACCGGTTACTTTACGCAGGGGCCGAAGGTGGCCGAATTTGAAAAACTGGTGGCCGATTTCACTCAGACTGAATTTGCCTTTGCAACCAGTTCGTGTACCACGGCCTTGCATCTGTCTCTGGCGGCACTCGGCATCGAACCGGGCGACGAGGTTTTGGTCGCCGATTTTACCTTTCCCGCTTCGGCTAATGTAATAGTTCAGCAAAAGGCGGTGCCTGTTTTAGTGGATATCGATTTGGAGACGTTCACTATAGACATCGACGATTTGCGGGCCAAAATTACGCCGCACTCCAAAGCCATTATGCCGGTACACACCTTTGGCTGTTCAGCCGATATGGATCCGATCATGCAATTGGCGGAGGAACACGGCCTGGCTGTGGTTGAAGACGCCGCCTGCGCTATCGGGACAACGTACAAGGGGCGGTATTGTGGTAATCTGGGTACGCTGGGCTGCTTTAGTTTTCACCCCCGGAAAGTGATCACCACGGGCGAAGGCGGGATGATTACGACCAATGATCGCGATCTGGCCGAACGCATTCAACTTCTGCGGAGTCACGGCGGCGTCCGCACCGGCTATTGGTTCGAGTATGAAGCGGCCGGGTTCAACTATCGGCTAAGCGATATTTTGGGGGCGCTGGGTGTGGTTCAAATGGCGAAACTGCCCTGGATTATCGAGCGCAAACGTACGCTGGCCGGGCAGTTGCAGGAGCGATTGGCCGGCATTCCCGGCATCCGAGCACCGCAAGAGCCGGCCTGGGGCGGCCATATCTACCAATCGTTTGTGATTTTGGTTGATGAGCAATTAGACCGAGACCAATTGATCAGCGACCTGCGAGATCAGGATATTGAGACTACCTTGGGTACGTATGCCCTGCACGACCAACCCTATTTTCAAGAGAATTATGGGTATGAGTCCGGGCAATTGCCGAATTCGCATACCGCGTTCAAACAGACTATTACGCTGCCGTTATATCCGCAACTGACTGAAGTTGAGTTAGATATGATAGCTGACGGCGTTCGAGCGGTTCTAACCTAGCCATCTCGAATGACTAAACGACCATTCAACAAACCGGGCAGCATTGTTTAAGTAACGTTAAAAGCTATATGTTAGCCTCAATCGATTACCATGACAAAAAAAATCATCATCTTTGGTACAGGTGGCAATTGTATTGATATCCTTGATACGATTAAGGACATCAATGATTTTCGGCAAACTGATGTTTACGAATGTATTGGATTTTTAGACGATGATTCTCGTAAAATTGGCAGCGAATTTTACGGGGTTAGAGTTCTGGGCCCTCTAGCCTCCGCCGTTGAATTCAAAGATTGTTTTTTTGTTAATGGGATTGGCAGCACTACAAATTTTTGGCGGAAGGCTCAAATCATTGCCCAATCAAAAATTCCTGACGACAATTTTGAGACGATCATTCATCCTACGGCTTCGGTTTCTCGATTTTCCACGTTGGGCCAGGGAACCGTGATATTTCAAAATGTGACAATTACTACCAATGTTAGCGTGGGCAACCACGCGGTGGTACTACCTAATTGTGTCATTAGCCATGATAGTCTGATTGGAAGTTATAGTTGCCTCGCCGGTGGGGTATGTGTGTCAGGTTTAGTTGAAATAGGCGAGGCATGCTATCTGGGCACAAATTCGGCGATTAAAGATCGGCTCAAAATTGGCAGAAATTGTTTAGTGGGTATGGGTAGCGTGGTTTTGAACGATATCCCGGAGAATAGCGTAGTCGCGGGCAACCCGGCCAGATTTCTTAAGAAGACAATAGACATTTAAAGAGTTACGCGTTTTGAAACCGGAGTAAACCTAGGTGATTATTATTATTGATTATGGAATGGGCAATCTTGGCTCAATTTTAAATATGCTCAAAAAAGTAGGGGCCAAGGCTAAAGTCTCTGCGAATATCACAGATATTCACGAGGCGGATAAATTAATTCTGCCCGGTGTGGGGGCTTTTGATACCGGTATGAAAAACTTAGCCGAATTGGGATTGATCGATGTTTTGAACGAGCAAGTGCTTGACCATAAAATTCCTACATTAGGCGTATGTTTAGGAATGCAACTGCTCACCAAGAGCAGTGAAGAAGGTGAACTGCCGGGGTTGGGCTGGATCGACAGCCAGACGGTTCGTTTTAATTTTACCGAGGAACATTCGTCTAACTTAAAAATACCCCATATGGGTTGGAATACAGTTAAGGTTCATCGCACCGGGACGCTTTTTCACGGTTTAGATGATGACGCTCGCTTCTATTTTGTTCACTCCTATCACGTTGTGTGTCACGATCCGACCGATATTTTGACCACCACCGATCACGGTTACGATTTTGTCTCGGCGGTGCAGCGGGGAAATATTATGGGGGCTCAGTTTCACCCTGAGAAAAGCCACAAGTTTGGCTTGAGATTATTCAAGAATTTCGTGGAGCTAACCTAACATGCTAATGACTCGGGTAATGCCCTGCTTGTTGTTGCGTGACGGGGCGTTAGTTAAAACCGTTAAGTTCAAAGATCCGGGGTACATTGGTGATCCGATTAACGCGGTCCGGATCTATAATGAAAAAGAAGTCGATGAGTTAATCTTTCTTGATATTACCGCTACCGTGGAAAACAAAACGCCGCCGTTTAAGGTTTTATCAGAGATAGCCAGTGAATGCTTTATGCCGGTGGCGTATGGCGGTGGCGTTCGAGATTTGGCCGATATTAAAACGATTTTTAAGTTAGGTATCGAAAAAGTGGCCGTCAATAGTTACGCTGTTGAAAATCCAACCTTTATTCGAGAGGCGGCTGATACCTTTGGCAGCCAGAGCATTATGGTTGCCATCGATGCTAAACAGGTTTCCCCCGGTCACTACGAGATTTATACTCGTGGGGGACGAAGAGCAACCGGCCTTGATCCGATCAGCTTTGCAGCCCGCATGCAAGAGATGGGGGCTGGTGAGCTGCTATTAACGTCAATCGACCGCGATGGGACCCAAACCGGCTATGACATCGATTTAATCAAACAGGTAACGAGCGTGGTTGACATTCCGGTCATTGCCTGTGGTGGGGCCGGTAAAGTGTCTGATTTTGGTCAAGCGGTTCGGGCCGGCGGCGCATCGGCCTGCGCCGCAGGGAGTATGGTAGTTTACTTTGGACGTAACCGAGCCGTACTGATCAATTTCCCCAAGCGAAAACAGTTAGAAGAAGAATTAGGATAGTCAGGAGACTTGCGATGTTAAAAAGATGCTCTCGGTGTCTGTACGATGAAACCGTGCCGAATATCACCTTTGACGAGCAAGGTGTATGTAATTACTGTCACATCCACGACCAGATGGACCGTGAGTATCCTACCGGTGCTGAGGGCCAGAAAAAGCTGGCCGACATTGTCGAGACCATCAAGAAAGAGGGGCAGGGTAAAGACTATGATGTTGTTGTGGGCGTGAGCGGTGGCTGTGACTCAACTTATATGCTTTATTTAGCCAAACAACTGGGACTGCGCCCACTGGCCGTTCATTTTGATAACACCTGGGACTCGATGGTGGCCGTTGAGAATATTCACGATGCGCTCCAAAAACTCGATGTCGATCTTTACACCTACGTAGTTGACAACAAGGAGTACGATGACATTTACCGCTCGTTTCTAAAAGCGGGTGTGCCGGATGTCGAAGCGCCGACCGATATTGCCCTGGCCGTGACTTTAAATCTGGCTTGTGAAAAATATGGAATTAAATACATTTTTGAGGGCCATTCTTTTCGGACCGAAGGTGTCGCTCCCTTGGGTTGGATTTATATGGACGGCAAATACATCCAGAATGTGCATCAAACCTACGGCACCATCCCTATGAAGACCTATCCTAACATGCTGATGCCGAACTTTATCAAATGGACCGCCATTTTGGGCCTTAAGAAAATTCGTCCTCTGTATTATATCGATTACATTAAAAAAGATACTATGGCCTTATTAACCAAAGAATTGGGCTGGGAGTGGTACGGTGGGCATCATCTGGAAAACCGCTTTACAGCGTTTTGGCATACGTACTTTATCCCGCAGCGGTATGGGGTGGACACCCGGCTTTTGGGATATGCGGCGCTGGTGCGATCGGGGCAGATTACCCGTGAACAGGGCTTGGCCTACATCTCAGAGCCGCAGTGTTACGACCCTGAGTTGGTCGAAATGGTTAAGAAGCGATTGGGCTTTTCGGATGAGGAATTTGAGGAAATTATGAATTTGCCCAAAAAGACCTACCGCGACTTTAAGACTTACAAAAAGACCTTCGAGCGCATGCGTCCGTTCTGGTGGCTGATGTACAAATTAAATCGTGTCCCCAAAAGTTTCTACATTAAATTTACAGCGCCTGATAAATAAGCTTGAAAATTTCTAGTTCTGGCGGATTCTGTGGTTGAGGAAAAAAGAGGCAAAATTGACTGAAACCTGCCAAGGGAACAGTCAAA
>JAGRBZ010000245.1 GCA_020433805.1 Anaerolineae bacterium | reverse complement strand
AGGTTGGTATGCCAAAGCTCTCAAAAATAGAGAGCAGATCAGCCTGCTCTGGTGTTAGTTCAGAATGTTGAAGCGAACTCTGGCCCGTCAGAATACATGCGATACATTCTGATTGAGCACAAGCGAAGCTATCGCTAGGGTTTAGGTTTAAAAGCAATTTTTTATACGGACTCATACAGCTATTCCAAAATAAATCGATCTACAATAAAACCTACATAGGACTTACACAGTTCGAGACCCTAAAGGTTTCCGAAGTCATTTATCAAGAAAAATTTTAAGACAATTGAGTTTGTATGTTGTCCTAAAGTCGACTGATAAAACCTTTAGGGTCTGATTTTTTCCAACCGCGTAACTCATACTACAATGAAAACATTCATGTTATTTCTACTCTGCTTTTTCTTGATAAGCCGATGGTTGAAAATCATCGCTATACGTCAATTCCTTCGTGCTGAAGAAAACAGCTCAACCGTTAACCCCACAATAAGTTTAATCCAGCCTATCTCAAGAGGGGCCACCAATCTAGAAAAAAACTTGATTTCGCGCTTTAGACAAACAAAAATAGCACACATTCACCATCTTTTAGTCTGTGATGAGCTTGATGCCGCATCGATTACCCTTTGTAGAGAACTTCAACTTCAATACCCAGACAAGCATATCACGCTTTTGATTGTTCCACGAGAAAAAGATGACGTTGCCTCAAAAATTTCCAAGATGAACCTCGCCCTAACAGAGGCCAAAGCGGAAGTTGTTGGATTTATTGATGACGATATTGAGCTTTACGACGATAGTCTGTTTGAATTAGCCCAAAGCTTATTGACCCACAAGAATACAGGTGTTGTATTTGGCCTGCCGATAGCCGTGAGCAAGGAAAATATCTGGTCAGCGATAAACACCCTGTTTGTAAACACGCAAGCATTTTTTTTATACATTCCCCTAACCTACCTCATCGATCCATTTACGATTACGGGCCATATATACCTGCTAAGGAGAGCGGTTTTTGAAGAAGTCGGTGGTTTTCGCAACATGGATAACCAATTTCACGATGATAACGAGCTGGCCGTACGCTTAATGAACCATGGCTACACCTGTTTCCAGACTAAGGTTATCTACAAAGTCCATAACTACTTAGCCACGCTGGGCTTGTTGAACAAACAATTAAAAAGGTGGTTTATGATGCCCAGAAAATCGATCTTACAAAACGCCACGGCGACCCAAAAGATCGTCACCTCGCTATTATCACTGGATTTCTTTATTCCCTTGGTAGCCATGATATGGGCTACCATTTCTATGTCGGTTACGCACATCATCAGTTTCGCTTTTATCCTGACCGTCTTTATTGTGATTGACCAAATCCATATAAAGTACAACCTTAAACTGCCCTTTCAATTATCCAATCTCCTCCTCTACCCTTTCGTCGTTTGTATTATTCCATTGATGGTATTGGTGACCTTCGTTACGCCTAACTCCCACATCTATTGGCGCGAACAAAAAATAAAGCTAAAAGACAATGGCTTTTTTGAGGTCGTGAAATGAGCCTTCTCCTACCAGGCATGTTGATTTGTTTAGAGGTTTGCCGTTACCTACTCGTTGAGCTTTTCTTCTATCGGAAAAAAAACCGTACTGGGTCAAGCACTGTTCAATCAGAGCAAGGCACAATTTCAGTCCTTCAGCCGATATTAAGTGGCGATGCAGAATTGTGGGCCAACCTGAGATATAATTTGACCATCGACCACGACATAAACACAGAATGGGTCTGGTTGGTCGATGCGTCTGACCGTAAAGGGTTACAGGGCTGCCAGCAGATCATCACAGATTTTCCGAGTAAGAAAATTCGCTTGATTGTCTGCCCCGATGCCCCGGACAGCGTAAATCCAAAAGTGTTTAAACTGGACATCGGAGTCAAAGAAACAAAATCAAAATACATCGCCGTCCTTGATGACGATACCATGATTACCCCGGAACTCTTACCGGAGAGCAGGGCGTCGCTTAAATCGGAACCCGCAGATTTAGTGTTCGGCTTACCTTACTACATCAGTAAAACGACTATATGGTCAACATTAGTAGCGAGTTTTGTAAACAGCAGCAGTCTGCTGTCATACATTCCGTATACCTTCTTGTTGAAGCCATTCACAATAAACGGCATGTATTATATGACGTTAAGACACACGCTTGTCAGCAAGGATGTTTTTAGAAAAATAGAAAACGATTTGTGCGATGATTACGCCATTGCTCAGTTCTATAGCCGTTGTGGATTAAAACTACACCAAACACCGCTGTTGCATCCCTTAAACGCAAAAATCGAATCGTTTAGCCAGTTTAATAAACTTTTGCATCGCTGGTTTTTATTTCCGATGGTCTCATTTATACCACAATTACGTTTTCATAAACTTGTGGTATTTTTCTCGTTTATCTTGATGCCGATATTTAGCTTCTGGATCGGCATCATCTTGCTCGTTACCGTTCCAAAAACATTAACCCGGTTATCTGCCCTGGCCCTATGGCTAACAAAGGCCCTTATTTTGGCTTCGATTAATAAAAGACACCTTAACAGCGTTGACTCGATTGCACCTATGCTGTGTATGCAACTCATAACGCCATTTTATATTGTGCTGGCATCTATAAGGCCAAAAGAAATGTTTTGGAGAGACAAACGAATCAAGGTTCTGGCCTCAAATAAAATGAAAATCATTTCATCGTCCATCCTGTGTTAAATGGAGGAATTAGGAGTCAAGAATTAGGAATTAGCGAGGAGCAGAGCATCCTCAGATGCGGCGCGGCGTAGCCCAACCCCTTCGCATCTGTCGCTTGAATAATATCGACAAATTTTTTATCTAGTAATACTATGCGAAGTTTACACCTGAAAGCGAGTGGCATATTTCTACGCCCTGTGATACAATTCTGTTTGCTTTAAATCCCCCATTGATAACACACGGGCTATCCCGTTAATAAGAAGGGTATCAAGAAAGAAAGCATATGATCACAACCAACCGAGCTTACAAATACTATGATTTTATCATGGCCCTATTTGTCGCAGTGCTGCTCATCAGTAATATTGCCTCATCCGCCAAAATCATCGACTGGGGCGTTTCGATTTTCGGGCTGCCGCTGGCTTTCGATGCCGGTACCCTCCTCTTCCCTATCAGCTACATCTTCGGCGATATTCTGACCGAAGTCTACGGCTACAAAAAAGCCCGCCGCGTCATCTGGTCCGGCTTTGGCGCGGCCTTACTAATGTCGTTGACCTTTTGGATCGTCGGCTTGATGCCGGGCGAAGCCTTTTGGGAAGAATACGCCGGACAAGATGCCTTTAACGCTATCTTGGGCGGTGTGGCAACCGGCGGCATTGTTATAGCCAGCCTGGGCGCTTATTTTGCCGGCGAATTTTCAAACAGCTACATTCTGGCCCGTATGAAGGTCGCGATGCAGGGTCGCCAGCTTTGGGCGCGAACCATCGGCAGTACGCTGGTCGGCCAAGGCGTCGACACCATTATTTTCGTGGTTTTAGCCGCCCTCTTTGGTGTCTTCCCCTGGGAAATCGTCGCCAGTCTGATCGTTGCCAACTACATCTTTAAAGTTGCTATCGAAATACTCTTCACACCTGTTACCTATGCCGTCGTCGGCTTTTTGAAAAAGTCCGAACAGGAAGATTACTACGACCGCGACACCAATTTCAATCCTTTTTCTCTGGCCTCCTAAATTATGTCTGATCCCTTTGAATTCCTTGAACAGCTCGAAGATGACGATGAAGAAGCGCCGCTGCTGATTGATGACTCGCTACCCGAGAATCATCGCTCCGGCTTTGTTGCCGTAGTTGGTCGCCCCAACGTCGGTAAATCGACCCTAATGAACCGGCTGCTCGGCCAAAAAGTAGCCATCGTCAGTCACAAACCCCAAACCACACGCAACCAACTGCTGGGTATTCTTACCCTACCCTCCAATCTGCATCCCGACATCACCGACCCCGCCCAAGTCGTCTTTATCGATACGCCCGGCATCCACGTGCCGCACAACAAATTGGGCGAGTTTTTAGTCGACACCGCCATCGAAACAATTCCCGACGCCGATGTCGTGCTCTGGCTGGTCGACGCCAGCGAACCGCCCAACGACGAAGATCGCCTGGTCGCCGGCGCCATAGCCCAAGCTCAGGTCAAACTCACCCAGCAAGGCGACTCCCCTACCCCGGTGCTGCTGGTGCTCAACAAGGTGGACCTGCTATCGGTCGAACAACGGCTCAACCTTGAGCAAGCGTTCCTGTCTCTTGCTCCGGTCGATAACTGGCTGGCGACTTCAGCTACGAAGGCCGATAGTATGAACAACGTCATTCGCCTGCTCATCGATCACCTCCCGCTCGGCCCACGCTATTTCCCGGAAGATCAGGTGACCGACCAGCAAACCCGCTTTATGGTGGCCGAACTCATTCGCGAGGCAGCCCTCACCATACTGCATCAAGAAGTCCCCCACGCCCTGGCCGTTTACGTCACCGAATTCAAGCGCCGCAGCGATACCATGACCTACATCGGGGCCAATATCGTTGTGGAGCGTAAATCACAAAAAGGGATTGTTATCGGCAATTCTGGTCGAACGTTGAAGAAGATTGGCCAACTGGCCCGCACTCAAATTCAAGAGCTGGTAGGCACCAAAGTTTATCTGGAACTGTGGGTTAAAATAAGACCCAAGTGGCGCAAGAAAGAAAATGAATTGCGCTGGCTAGGCTATACGAAAAACAACACAGGTTAAGCTATATGACCCTGCTCGATAAAACCACTACATTATTTAAGAAACAGTTCTCAACCGACCCAACCCACTGCTTTCGAGCACCGGGCCGCGTTAATCTTATCGGCGAACATACCGACTACAATGATGGCTTTGTGCTGCCCTGTGCCATCAACTACGAAACCGTTGTCGCCGCCGAACCGCGCGATGACAACCAGGTGGCGGTCGTCGCCGCCGACTTTAAAGGCGAAGTGAGCACCTTTACGTTGAGCGATGAGATCCCCCCCGACACCGACAAGCCGTGGAGCAACTACGTGCGGGGTGTGGCTTGGGGATTAATTCAGCGCGGTTACGCACTGCGCGGAGCCAACTTAGTCGTAGCCGGCAATGTACCCCGAGGGGCCGGTTTGAGTTCGTCGGCGGCGTTGGAAGTGGTTATCGGGGCTGCGCTGGCTAATCTCAGCGGCCTCGATCTGGATGGCAAAACGCTGGCCCTCAATGGTCAGAAGGCTGAGAACGATTTTGTGGGCGTGAAGTGTGGCATTATGGATCAATTCATCTCGGCGTTAGGCCAGCGCGATCACGCTCTGCTCATCGACTGCCGCAGCTTAGACTACCAACCGGTGCCTATCCCGGCCGGGACGGCCATCATCATCGCCAACAGCAATGTTCAGCGCGGTCTGGTCGACAGCGAGTACAACACCCGCCGCCGCGAATGCGAAACCGCCGCCGCCCATTTCGGCGTTCCGGCTCTGCGCGATGTCCCTCCCGACGTTTTTGCCCTGCACGAAGATGAGCTTGATGAAACCGTCGCCCGTCGCGCCAGACACGTCATCACCGAAAACGGCCGCACCGAAGCCGCCGCCGAGGCCCTAACCCGTGGCGATTTACCCCTTATGGGCCGCTTAATGGCCGAGTCCCACGCCTCGATGCGCGATGATTTTGAGATTACCGTACCGGCCATTGATGCTTTAGTGGAAATTATGAGCGAGGTGATTGGCTCCGCCGGCGGAGCGCGGATGACCGGCGGTGGATTTGGCGGCTGCGCCGTAGCTCTGGCCCCTGAGGAAATGGTCACCGCCGTCGAGATTGCCATGGCCGACCGTTATCCGGCTGCCACCGGCTTACAGGCCACGGTTTACGTCTGCCAGGCATCGGCCGGGGTTGGCCCTTGCTAATATGAACAGCTAATCAAGATTAAAAAATCAAACGGGTAACGGAGCGCCCCCCAGACCGAACCACATTCCCCATTGGGGGGGTAGGGGGGCTATTAGTGCCACCACACATAGCATCAAATCAGCCTACGAAGGATCAGCAATTCGTTAGTGTCTCAGAGTTTTCGCCATGATTATAGCCAAATGATTTAAGAACACAGATGCGCAGGATTGACGGATTTTTTCTCTGTATTTTCTTGATCCGTTAATCCTGCCAATCATGTTCTTAATCATTCCTCCACCGCCGAGGCCGACCGCCGCCACATATAAACGCCAACTACGAGCAGCAGAAAAACAAACGGCAAACCCAGCCCGATGATAAGCCCGGTACTTATGCCCCCGGTGACCGTCTCTGTGAAAGTAACCTCAGCTTCACCCAATTCATCTTCAATCATCACTTTCACATCCCAATTACCGGTACGTTCCACAGGGAGGTGGGCCACATAATCGATGGCGTTGCCTGCGTTTTGGTGGGTAGCCTGGCCGATAACCGGCTCACCGCCGCCGGCCGGGGTCGCTTCGATGCGGACAACGGCATCACGCAGGGCGTTCTCCCCTGCGGTGTCCATAACCCGTACCCATACATTCATCTGCCCGACCGTCAGCGGCAGCGGCGAGGTCGCCACCAGCATATAAGGCCCGACCGCTTCGTTATCGACCTGAATTTTACTGCCGCCTGTACCGGGGCCGGAGGCAAAAAGCGGCTGTGCCACAACCAAAAATAAAAACACAGTCAGTAGAACACCGACTGTAGTGCGTAGTGCGTAGTGCGTAGTAATCTTTCTTACGCAATACGCACTACGCACTATCGCTAACCCTTGATCATAGATAGATAATCTCATCTCTCTTATCCTTTACAAACCCATAAATAACGTGCCCCGCATCTCCATCGGCTGGAGCATAATCCAAAAGGCGAGCAGCAGCAGCACCGCCAGCACGGCCCACGGCATAAACGCCCGCAGCGCCACGTGCCGATTCCTATACTGATGAATGGCAACCTGGAAGCCCGTAATCAGCGAACCGAAAATACCCAGATAGAGAAAGATGGTCTGCAAGGGGAACAGCCAGCTCGAAGGCACAATCGGCCCCAACTGCCACTGTGGCGTTCCGGCATACAGGCCGACATCGTTGAGAAACGACTGGACCACGGGGATAACCGTGAGCGCTCCGGTTAAAAAGTGGAAGGCATAATGCGACAGCCATACCCCAAAACCGAGCGGCACCAGCGTATAGCCAAAACGGCGGATAACAAAACCCAGCGAATCCTCACGGCGACCCGCCAACAGCCGGCTGGCCTGGCCGGTGATGGCTAATACAACCACCGGTATCACCAAAAATCCGACGCCGAAGATGATCAACAAACTCGGTAGCTCCGAGGTGGTGTTGAGCATGTCGGAGATGGACTGTTGCAGGGCATAGACCGGCGTAATCATGCCGAAAGCATTGAGATAGGCCGCCGTCACGATCACCATCATTAGCGCCGTTAAATCCCAGCGCTCGCTGAAGCGACCCAGCCCCGCCCGACGCGGATCGCTCCACAGCGTCTGCATCGGCACCTGGGCCTTGAGGCCAATGTTATCGTGCGGGCAGGCATAGACGCAGTCCAGGCAGAAGGTGCAGTCCATATTGCTGGACTTTTTTTCCTGAAATAGCCACAGCTCGCAGCCGCGCTGGCCGGTGCGTTGGTTGCCGGCGATACAATCTTTGGTCTGGCAGCTTTGGCACGTTTCGGCCCGACGGATGGCGATTTCGGTCGGTGAGTGGAGCGAACCGAAAAAGTTAAACTGCCCCAGTGGGCAAACATACTTGCAAAAAGCCGCCCCCTGAAAGAAGGTGTCGACCACCAGCGCCGTCAGAAAATAGGCGACGATAATCCAGGCTGTCAGCCACGGCGAAGCCCACAGATCATAATATTCGTACAGGATAAAGAAACCAATCAGCAGACCGGCGGCCAACCATTTGTTGCGCAGCGCCTTTGGCACGCTGCCCTGCCAGCCGAGTTTGGCCCCCAGCCAGCGCCCGACCTCGCGCGGCAGCATAAAGGGGCAAGCCATACAAAATAAATTACCGGCTACCAGCAGCGCCAGCACCACCACCCCCCGATACTCGACCCAGGTCGATACGGTTGCCAGATTCTTCGGCGCTTGCTGCGGGCCGATCAAGCCGTCGAACACAATGAAGCCGGTGATAACCAGCAGCACCGCCTGCATCACCCGCCGCGAATAACGCCAGCGCAAAAATGGCCCGATCAGGGGCCAAGTGAGAATATCATGCAGCGTCCGGGGTGTCCGTCCGGGTTTTTCATTCAGTTGCATAACAATTTCCGAGGGCATAGCACAACCTTTTCGTGAAATTATATCACGCCCTCGGTGCGATGCAAAGGCTGCGCACTCCCCTACCGCAATTCTCCGTATGACAAGACCTGACAGGTTTTGCCCAAAATTTTACGATAAAAGTAGCTTTTGAACGAAAATTTACCGCCAAGTGAACGAATTTATCGAAAACCTGTCAGGTCTTCGCACTCAAATGAGAATTGCTCCCCCTCCTCCCGCCGGACATCGCCTTGTTTTTGACACGCTTCGGTCTTGCTACTACAATACTCGTGAAAAATACCACAACCCGTCTGGGAGATTAGAAACTAGAGATTGGAGATTATTTAATCTCTAATTACCCGTCTCCAATCTCCCAATACAGGTAAGTTGTTTGCCAAATAACGGGCCTGGTATACAATAGACTCGACTTGACCAACCCTCCTGCCGGGTTCAACCCGAACCCCGGCATCCGCCCGCAACGGGCGAACGGTCACCGCCGATACCGAGTCCATCCGCACAAGCGTAACCTATAGGAATGTTGATGTTGTCATTCGCCATGCTTTTCTTCATAGCCGCCACCGTTGTTTTAGCGGTGGTTAGCGTATTGCTGGGCCACTCACTCATTCGAGCCTACACCCAAATGGGCCATCGTCAAGACCCCGACCACCACCTGCGCCCCAGCATTATCCTGGAAACCGTCTGGACGCTGATGCCCTTAGGGCTTCTGGTTGTGCTGCTTATCCTTACCTACCAGGCTATCTAGCCGAACAATGGAGTTGCTGTGCCTCACAAATTAACGCTTGGCCGAAACCTACCCACCCTAACCGTTGCCTTTTGCCTGTGGCTGGCCCTGTTAGTCATCACCGGCACCATCGCCGGGCAAACCGATTATGCCGATACCGCCTGGGCCGCTTTGCTCTATGGGGCCATCGACGGCGTAGCGGCTATCGCCGTAACAACCGTGGCTCTCTTGGCCTGGCGCTACAACCGCCGCTCTCGCTTTTCGATTATGGTGGCGTTTGGGGCGGTGGCCTTTGCTGCGGGTCAGTTGTGGCAGCGATCCGCGCCGCGCTGGGATTGGAGCCACCCGCTGGCGTTGGTACCCCATCTGCTGGTTGCGATGCTCACGCTGGGCGTGGTGATAGGCCTTGTTACGGCCTGGCAGTTGCCCGCCACCGCCACGCGACACAGCGGCATAGACCGCAGCCACCGCTTCTTCTGGTTGTCGATTCTGCTGACCGGCCTTAGCTTCCTCATTCTGCTGGTTACCGGGTCGGTGGTGACGAATACCGGTGCCGGAGTAGCCTGTCCCGATTGGCCTCTGTGCCGGGGTGAAATCTTCCCATCGATGCTCACAACCGGGGTGATGATCAACCTCCTGCACCGCTTTATGACCGTTGCTTTCGGGGTGCTGGTTGCCGCCGTAATTTTGCAGACGCGCCGCTACTACCTGCGCTACCCGCTAATCGCCCGCTGGTCGACCGTGTTGGGCGTTACTTTTGTCGGCCAAATTATTGCCGGAGGGATGTATCCCCTACTCGGCTACACTCCGGTATTAACTTTTATCCATCTGGGATTATCGGCGGCGATGTGGGGCAGTTTGGTGGTGTTGGCGACCGTCTGTGCGCTCACGCTCGATACGCCGCTGCCGGCGGCTGAAATCGGCTTAAAGCCTGAGGCGGCGACCCTGACCTTCAAGCAGAAAGCCGGGGTTTACTTCAAGCTGACCAAACCGTGGATTATGATCCTGCTGCTGCTGACCACCATCACCGCGATGGTCATCGCTGCCGAGGGGCTGCCCGCCATGCCGCTGCTGCTGCTAACGTTGTTGGGCGGGGCGCTGTCGTCCGGGGGAGCCAGCGTGCTCAACAGCTATGTCGACAGCGATATCGACCAACTGATGTCCCGCACCTCCCGCCGGGCAACGGTAACCGGGCTGGTAACGCCCCACGAAACGCTCATCTTTGGGCTGGTGCTTAGCACGCTGTCGTTCCTGCTCTTTGCCGCGCTGGTTAATACGCTCAGCGCCATTCTCAGCACGCTGGGGATTCTCTACTACGTCTTCTTCTACACGCTCTATCTCAAGCGCAGCACCATCCACAACATCATCATCGGCGGGGCTGCCGGAGCCATTCCCCCGCTGGTCGGTTGGGCCGCCGTCAACAACAACCTGGAACTAAGCGCCTTCTACCTGTTTGCCATCATCTTCTTCTGGACGCCGCCCCACACCTGGGCCTTGGCCTTGATGGTTGAGAAAGATTATGCCAAAGCCCGCGTCCCGATGCTGCCGGTGATGATTGGCGAAAAAGAAACCACCTATCAAATTCTGCTCTACAGCGCCCTGCTGATTACCATTACCCTGCTGCCTTTTACCTTTGGCATGCTGAGTTGGTTCTATCTGGCTATAGCGGCCCTTCTGGGCGCGCGCTTTATGCAGCTAGCCTGGCAGTTGTGGCGAAACTACACCAAAGCCACCAGCCGCAAGCTGTATAAATACTCGCAGTCGTATTTGGCCGTTCTCTTCATTATAATGGCCCTCGACCGCGCCCTCTTTTAATATCTATAGAAGTTACGCACTTGATACCTACGGATGTCATTTCGTAGCCAAAGGCGGAGAAATCCCTACAGTATCGGCTTGTAAACAACGTTCAGAGTTTTCTTGTTGTTCTTCCTCGAAACCCTGTCCCGAGTTTGTCTAATGGAAGACATGCCCATTTTGCTACAGGGAAAAGGGCAGCGGTCTGGTGCGCAGGCCAATCATCTTCCACTGTCCGTCTTCATTAGAGAACAAGCTGCTGGCCCGCAGGGAAACCGGCATAGCATTTCCTTCCATATCAAAGTTTTCTCCTTTGACATAGTTGCCCACAACGGCCAGCTTTTCATCGGCCGTAACCTGTATTTCCATCATTTTTACCGAGCCACCTATCTTGAGGGCCGCCTGCCTGGCCCATTCGGCCCGCACCTGCGGCCAGCCGATCCGGTATTCACCGCCCGGCCCAATATAGATTACATCGCTGGTGTGGGCCCACACGGCTTCCATAGGTGCCGCGTCACCGGCAAGCATAGCGTTCAGCGCCTCATGAAACGAGTCGATAACCGCCTTGATCGCGCCCTCTGCGGGTCTCTTATCTTCAGTGGTATGGAACAACATGGCATTCTACTCCTGGTGTCTATCTTAAAAAGGGCAGCAAATCGGTGTGCATCGTCATCACCTTCCACTGCCCGCTTTCTCGGCGGAATATGCTGCTAACCCGCAAGGAAACGGGCATCGGGTTTCCTTCAGGGTCGATATTTTTCCCCTTGACAATGTTGCAAACAATGGCTTGATTGCCATTCAGGGTAATTCGTATCTGCTCCGGATGGGCCGAGCCGCCCAGCTTGAGCGCGGCCTGCGCGGCCCAATCGGCCCGCACCTGCTGCCAGCCGATCCGGTACCCGCCGGCCGGCCCCATGTAAATAACATCATCTCGATGGGACCACACCGCTTCCATAGGTTCCAGATCACCGCTAAACATCGCATTGAGCGCCGCGTGAAATTCAGCTAGAGCCGCTTCGACCGCAACTTCTTCCGCTGGATTGCTAACGATTGGGTTAATAGACATCACACACTCCTTTAAACATTATTGTAAGGCATCGTTAAGGAAACAATTGATCAATGCCATAGTGCGTAGTGCGTATTTCGTATCACTATCAGCTACGCACTACGTTTTGATTTTTGACTAACCCTATGATAACAAATTCAACGGAGCCTGTCTGTCCCACAATTTGAACAACTTTGTCATAAAATCTGGACAACCTTAAAAACCCGTAGGCCAAACGCATTGGCCATCAGCTTGACTTAATGTGTTGCGTCCTAAATGGCCCCCTCAATCCTCCAAAGGGGGAAGCTTTTGGTCGAGTTCCCCCCGCTGGGGCAATGTCGTTAGGTTAGCATACGGTGCGTGTCATTTGTTTTTCGCCACAAGGTTTCAGGGATGTAGTGCGTAGTGCGTAATACAATAGTTGAGCAAGCCCTAAATACGCATTACGCACTGCGCACTAAACACAAGGTCAAGTCGTGCCGAAAACTGAGAGACATTAACGCATACGAAAGATTCCCCGCTCACTTCGGCTCGTAAACGGCAATCGTCTCGTTGATAAGTTCGACCTGCCGGTAGTGGTTATCAATGGCCTCAAGCATCTCCGGGGTCCAGACCAATTCCTCCAGGCGGCCAAAGGGGGTCGTAACCCGCAGGAGGATGATGGTCGAGAAGGCCTGCTGCTCGATGGAGTCGACAAAGGGCGTTTGATCCCACACCCCGCTGTAGACCATTTGGGAGATTTCGAACGGCTGGGCGTAGATGGGCCGACCGGCCAGCGGCAGAAAGCCCATCGGGT
>JAGRBZ010000244.1 GCA_020433805.1 Anaerolineae bacterium | reverse complement strand
GGCTAAAAACCCTTCGTGTCCCTTCGTGTCTCTTCGTGGATCAATTTCTTGCGCGGAATAGCCACATCTCTGCCGGAAAACGCGATTATCCCCCCTTGGGCAGCGGATGACCATACTGATCCCAAACATTCCTTACACGCCCAAGCAATTCATCAATGTCATAAGGCTGATGGATATATTCATCGCCGCTTTTCAAAAGTTGGCTTATTTTTTGGGCGTTTTCTGCGGTAAACATCGGATAGCGCAGCAACAGAAGCAACCCGGTGCCGTACAACGCCGGATTGGATTTTAAGGCGCAATACAATGCCCAACCTTCGTCAAAAGAATTCTCAGGCTTGAAGATCAACAAGGAATAGTGTCCGGTTTGTACCTGTTGAAGCACATTTTGGTCGCTAGCGGCGATTACGGGGCTGTATCCCTCTTTTTCGAGGGCGCGTTCAAGCAATGTTTGAATGTCTTTATCGTTGACCAGGATTAAGATTTTTGTCACAGTTTTAAGCTTTTCGATGCCTGAGAATGACTTAAATTGCTGAGGGTTTGCCTGAAAATTTCTTTATGACCCTTTGTAGTGCTTGAGGATGAAAATTTTTATGTGGTTGGGAAAGATAAAAAATGAATTGTAAGTGTCCTGCCTTCAAAATATATCACAGAGTATCTTTTTTCTGTTTTTGCAACCCCTCAAGCTTTTTCTGTATATCTTCTATTTCTATCAAGTAATGAACCTCCATATCAATGCCTTTTAGAGCTTGAATTTCTTTGAGTTTTTGAAGACGGCGTGTTAAATTAACTATTTGTTGATCAATGGAGTGAATATCGTTTGATTCACTTTTAGTGAAGGTCGGTTCTGTAGTTTTTACATCCGGAAACAATTTATCATCGGTTGCAGAAGTCTCAGGTGATTTAATAGGATTTGAGCTGGTGTTAATCCATTTAAATACCCTTCGAAGACAGTCACGAAGTTCCGGACTGGCCAGTAACGGTGATTTCATTTCTCCAAGACAGTCATGTTGGCAACTATTTAGATAATAACAAACACCAGCCCCAAATTGTCGGTATCCAAAAATAGGTGTACCGTTAAATGTTTCGAATAGAACTTCAGAACCGCTTCTTTTTCTTGATATCTCTAAAGAAGTTCGGAATGAAATTGGATTAGGAAATAGTTTTTGTGCTAAAGGATTTGTAGTCGGTTTACAAGATATTTCTATATTTTCTTTGAGTTGATTAGCTACATGTACGAACGGTAACATACTGGCGAATTCATTATTGTATTTTGTTTCCCAATTTACCCAAGCTGTAGCAAATAAAGCCCCTCCTTTGAGTACATAGTTCCGAAGCTTTGAATAGAAGTCTTCATTATTGTATTGAGTAAAGTGTTCTCCACGAACAAGAATTACTATTTCGTAAACTTGAAGAAGTTCATTTGGAATTTCTCTAAATTCTCGATAAATGGATAAATCATTGGGCAAGGTGATTACTCTTACTCCAGTTTCCTTAGCTAAGCTCCCTATTTCTTCAGCAAATTTACTTCCATCCGAAATAAGCAAACAAGCTCGAATTTTAGTGAGACTCTGTAATGCATACGATTGATTTAACCAGTCCTTATCATTATCTAAGATGAATGTAGCGAGTTCATAAGGTAATATTTTCTCAAGGCAAAAGATATAATGAAGCCCTGCTCTTCTTGTATCAACATCGCTCTCATACTTCATTTTTGTAATAATAACGTCTGCTGTATGGCTAATAGCTAAATGCTCAGCTAATGCAATCGCTCCTTCTCGTATTCGGGCATTTTTGTGCTCTAATAAACGTTCAAATAGATCTATAATACCATCCGTACCTATTTCGTTAAGCCAATCGCTCAATTTGCTAAGTTCCAATTTATCAAAACTTGATAATTTTGAAATACTGCAAAAGAGAAATTCTATTAAATCCAGTGCAAGATGAGGTTGATGAATATACTGCAGAATAAGCGCAACTTTATCTTTATCTAGCAAATGAAAATCTTTTTTTTCAAAGCTGACCCAATCTTGGTACGATGAAGTAAGAATTTCATTTGCTCTTTTTTGCTTGTGTTCTTCTTCATAAAGATCGTGGCGCATACGCGCTAATAACTTTTCAAAGCCTTCTTCGAAATCTTCAGTAAAATCTGCATAGAGTTTGTCGGCAAGAAAGCCTGGAATTTCGCATTGTTTATAAAGTAATGGAAGCACTTTGACTTTTTTGCCCTGAAATTCTTCTGTTAGAGCTATATTTATTTCTCTTCGTACCCAGTCAGACGAGATAGAGTTAGGAGATAAGACAACGCCTAGATATTTAAATTCTTTTATGGCAACTTCAATTTTGGAAATTAAAGACTCGCCAATATGCATTTCTGCTTCATCAACCCAAGTGCGAATTCCATTTGCTTGAAGTCGTTCACTTAATCTTCTTACGAATGGTTTGTCTTTGTGAGTATGGCTTAAAAATATGGTAGACATTTCTTTTTTATTACTAATAGTAGATCAGTAAAACTGTAGACTTTATCATTTGGTTGTGATATTTCTATGCACTCGCAAAAATTGATGGGTAGCTATTTTTTCTAAATCTTGATATGGGGAGTCATCCTGTGGAGTATCAAGCTCTGGAATATTTAAACTTATTAGTCCTTCTGCAATTACATCAGCATCGATAAAACTCGTAATGAGTTTGTAAGCATCGCTATCAAAACGTGGGTCACTCTCAGTTGATAAATTTCCGTAAGGCAATGCCAACTTTGAAATGTGAAGAGCAATCTTAGGTTCTTTACGAACAATATTAGTCAAATATTCATTTGTCTCGTCTCGCCCACTGAAACGAGCCCATATTGATAATAATTTTAGTAGCCGAATATTGTTATCTTCAAGCAATGAAGTTGTTTCAACATAATGTTTAATATATTTCGCCAAAATTGTACCTAATTTTTTTTCAGCTTCATCACTAAATAGTTCTTGTTGTCTATTATATTGAGCAGTCCGCATTTGAAGGTAGCATTCATAAGAAAAATAAACTGGCTGAGCGTTTTCTAGGATGATTTTAGCGACATTAAATCGTTGGTCATTAGATAATGGAATTTTGCTTAATAATTCCCGAATTAGACTTGGTGCTTGTGAAAAATATGAGGCTTGTGGTGTTTTATTTGTTTCTTCGAATACTTCGCCAATAGGGGCAATAACTAATGCAAGTTTTTTAGCGGTTGCTTCCTGCAATTCTCCTGCCTTGCCCTGAAGTTTGCCTACAAATTCTCTACCGTTACTAAATTTCACTAATTCTTGTATTTTAAGCGTGATCTCGTTAGTAGTTAGTTTCTCAATATCTTCAATAAAGTTGGTTAGCTGGGTTTCGGATAATTCGTTTGAAACCAATCCATAGGAGAAATAACGATTCCAATGATATCTAGATGCAACTCGGTTTTCTTTTATTAATTGCTCGTCGATTTGAAAGTTGAAAAACGAGCCTTCAAGATGCGGGAACAGAAAAATAAGGAGGTCTATGATGGCGTCATGTTCATCATTTGTGAGCTTAAATTCATCATCCTTTAACTTTTCCCTTATTCTGATCCCAAGTATCGTTGGTTGCACATCTTGAGCAATTTCTGAGATATATTGGCTCATATCTTCACCTAAAAATAAACTGCGATGAGATTGCACAAAATCATATACTTTTGGATAGAATACACGTAACCCTTGAAGTAACATTAAATCTACAACATTTACTTCATCCCTAAGAACTGGCAAAGCAAATAATAATGTGTTTGCAAATAATTTAGCTGTTCGCGGCGTCTTTAGTCTACGTTTTAGACTCTTTCTATAATAATTAAAGAATAGATTTAGATCTTCTGGAGTTAGTTCAATATTTGTTTGGTGTAAAACCTCTATAATTTTGCTCTCTATATAGCTATCTAAATCGCTTTCATCTATTTGAGGAAGATAGATAGGGACTTGGACTATTTTTTCTAAAAAAGAGTACCCATAATTGTCATTTTTTGTCGAAAGGTATTGTTCCGCTAGAACATCTGCTACTATATTCTCATCAAATGCCAAAATGTAAGTAGTGTACGGAAAATCTGCTGTGAGTTTGACAAGTCTAAAGACAGCTTGAATTTCCGCCTTATCAAGTCGATCTATATCGTCTATAAAAATAACAATATGTCTTCTTTTCTCCTTCAAATGTTCTATAACACGATCCTTAAACTTTCGTACCTCGGTCGTGGATAGAGTAAGCCCTATTAATTGTATTATTTTTCCATAACCCTCTCCCATAAACCAACCAATTATACTACCAATCATCGTAGCGAATTTGCCAACTTTTTCATCCCATCTTACGAGAGGAAGGTTAAGGGTATTACTTATCTTATCGAAAAAGCCGATAAGTAGCTTGTCCTCATCGTTATAACGCCATGGATTAAAATCTATGGTAATTATTTTTTGTTTGTGTTGAGTTTCTAATCTGTTTCGAATGAAGCGTAGAACCGTGGTTTTTCCTGTTCCCCAAGCACCGTGGACTCCTATAACAATGTTATTCTCATCTTCCTTGTTAGCAATAGTGTCTGCAATTTGTTGGGCAAAGTTTTGTCGGTGAAATTTGTCTTGTAGAGGATTGTCCTCTGCTTGATCATGGTAATAAGATGGGAAAGGAGAAAGTTGATGTTCAAACATATTATATACCTAGTTGTAAAGACTAATTTCAGATACGGTAGCTTATCACCACTCTAATTAATAATTATGTTTAGACTAGCTCTATGAAAATGAAATAGCAAAGGTGAAATTGGAATAATTACTCTCATTGTATCCGATCTGCCTGGTAAATAACAAGGGTGCAGCGGATATTTAGGCTTTGATGATATGTCGAGGCGCTCTGTCATTTTGACAAGCCTGCGGGGAGAAATCCCCCCGATCTTTGATGGCAAGTGATTGTTGTAGGTGATTTTGAGCGAAGAATGAGCGAGAAATCACCGGCTTTAATGGCTTTTGGTCAGTGTCAGTCGCAGAAATTACAATATGGATGTTTTGGGTAATGTCCGAACCAGCAAATCTTTCCCAGATGCAAAGCAGCTCTCTTTACAGGATTCACCTCCTCAAATGCTCACTCCGCGAGGGATATTACCTCAAGAAAACAACGTTTTCGACGCCCACTGCGTTTGGCCGGATTCAAAGGCGGTATCGGCGGGGAGATCGGGTTTGGTGGCGGCTTCCGTCGCTAATTGATCGCAGCGTTCGTTATCGCGGTTGCCAACGTGGCCTCGGACCCATTTGAACTCGATGTCGTGCTGGGTGTCTAGATCCAGAAGCTGTTCCCACAAATCGACGTTTTCAGCTTTTTTATTTTTCTCGCGCTTCCAGCCATTGGCCTGCCAGCGTCGGGCGTGGCCTTCTTGCATATTGTTGACCACATATTTTGAGTCGCTGCACAAAATAACCTGGCATTTGTGCTTTAAGGCGCTTAATCCGGCAATACAGGCCATTAATTCCATGCGGTTGTTGGTTGTGGAGCGAAATCCGCCGGACAGTTCTTTGCGATGGCCTTTGTAGCGTAGTAGTACCCCATATCCGCCGGGGCCGGGGTTGCTTATAGCCCCACCGTCCGTAAAAATGACAACTTTGCCTGCGTTGAGGCTGTCACCGATAGTTTCGCGTTGGGGTTGGTACTGGCGCGATTCTTTGAGCCATTCCAACACGTTAGGCGCGTTGATGGCCAGCGTTTCGGTAGGGAAATCGTTCAACCAGGCAATGGCTTCTTCTTGGGTGTAAAAACCTTTGTAAATGGCGTCTTCATAATCGAGAACTTGGTCGGCAGCGCCGTCGTCACCGAACCAGGTGTTATAAATGCCTGGGTTGCGACCGTTTATGACAATGTAGTACTGTTTTTTCTTTTTGCTCATGGTGTATCTGGTTCCCGGATTTGAGATAGGCTGTTATGCTTTCCATTGTATCCGATCTTTATATCAAAAGACAAGGGCGCAGCGTGTGTTTGAAGTGTAGGCAGTATTTGAAACCAGGTCGCCCCCGAAATGAATTTCTGGGCTGGTAAGGGGAAGTACGCTAAAGCGCACTG
The DNA here is from genome assembly GCA_020433805.1 of Anaerolineae bacterium. Lineage (GTDB taxonomy): Bacteria > Chloroflexota > Anaerolineae > 4572-78 > J111 > JAGRBY01. Next base: position 6,568 of record JAGRBZ010000244.1, on the reverse strand, counting down.
GTCTATACTGTTATTATTTTGCTCAGAAGGTCTAAGGAGGAATTTTGATGAGTGCGTTTCAACGCACTTCTCTCAATAGCAGCCTGAATTTCAATTCAAGGGGACAAAAGGTTGAAGTGTTACCCATGTGTTGACATTTCGAGGTATTGCAGCGTTTCAACATACTTACGAGGAAAAATTCTCCTGATTTTTAATTGCAAATGTCATCAAGGGGATTTCTCGCGCTTGCATCGCTCGAAATGACAGGGGCCAATGGATTTTGGTCCAATATTGGCACAGAAATAGTGTATTTTGGGCAGATCGGCCTCTCCGGGCCTGAAATGGCCTTATTGCGTCAAAATAAGGGGTTGATCGGCGAAAAAGAGAGGATTTTTAAGAAAATAGGGTGTTGATCGGCGAAAAAGAGAGGATTTTTTTGAAAATAGGACGTTGATCGGCGAAAAAGAGAGGGTTTTCAAGAAAATGGGGCGATGATCGGCGAAAAAGAAGTGATTTTTAAGAAAATAAGGCGCTGATCGGCGAGAAAGAGAGAATTTTTAAGAAAAGAGGACGTTGATCGGTGAGGTAGCTCGGCATTAAACCGTGATAAAGAAATTTTATACTGAACACAGAATGAATATGAAACTTTCAGGCATGTCATGCCCGCATGCTTTGAGCGGGAATCACGCTTTGTGGCCCCTGCCGGCTGCCCGATAAAGAGATTTGGGCATGCCGTGCCATGTTGCGCAAACGTTATGCTTTCAAACTAATTGGGGTACAGACGGAGAACCTGCGGCAAGGGTATTACGATTTTATCGGTCATTATTCGGTAAATCTTATTAGGTTCTGTCGATTATTGTGTCGATCTTCCGTCATTTTCGCTTTTCCACGGTTTAATGTTGCGCTACCATCGGCAAAAATATAGATTTTTTAGGTTATATGTTTTTTGGGTTTAGAAATACCAAAAATTCCAAAAAATTGGTTATTGCTACCTGAGCAAGAAAAAAAATTTCAATCCAGACAATGTGTATCACCGCGGGTGGTTGATTTTGGGGAGGAGTGATGGGTATTTATTGAAAACGGAAGGGGTTTTGTTAAAAAAAACGCTTTAACCATCGGTGTGGGGCGGACAGGCTGAAAATTAGGTTTTTTGGAGCTTTGGATTTAGCCGGGTTTCCCACTTGTTGTCTAAAAATCGCCTGCCATCCCTAGAGGTTTTTTAGAAACTTCGTTTTTTTTAGCGTATCGAGAGGGATTTCGGTGGGGATTGAACGGTTTTTGGGGCAGCGTGTCGAAAAAATAAAAATCAGGTAGACAAAATTGTTAGAACTTGGTTATACTGATTCATAAGTTGTTAACAACCGCATATTTTTTCTTATATCAACCAGACTATCCTAACTTCAAGGAGATAACCCATGTTTACCTGTATTATGGATGCCCCAAGCCCGTTTCACGTTGACCTACCTAATGCTGCGGAAAATATTGTTGTTTTCAATTGTTCGGAAGATTTTGTAACGTATGATCAAACGTTGCCTCCCGAAAAACAGTCCCCTTTTACCTCTGAACTGGTCGATCTTATCGATGAAGCCGCCCCTTACCTGCGCGAGTTCAAAAGTAGTGAAGCCCGCCGCGTTATTGCCTCTGAAGCGCTTAAACAATTGGATGTTGAGCTAAAATCAACGCTCGATGATCTGTCGCTGGTTATTCGAGCCAAATTTCTCAAGGCTCCCAGCCGTGCTGAAGAGTGGGGCTTTAGTATTAAGCAGTCGACCGGTAACGTCAGCTATCCGGTGGCCCGGCACAAGCGTATGGCGGTGTTAAAGAGCTATATTGAGAAAGAAGAGAGCCGCCCGGAAGCAGAACGCTTTGCCGAACCGTCGCTGGAGAGTGTTACCCAACTTTATCATGAAATGAAGGCCAAAATAGCCAAACGAGACGCCGGTGAACGTGCTCGCAAGCGCAGTTACGTTGTGATGATGGAACTTTCTAAAAAAATGCTCGATCGGCTGCGGATTGCCGGGGCATTTATCATCGCCCGTCACTTTGATTACAAAATTACTCACGATCTGGAAAATTGGGGCTACGTTGTCGTTAAGCGCAGCGCACGCCCATCGAAAAATGGGGAAGATGGGATGGTTGAAGAATTTGCGCCCGAAAGCAGCCCGAACGGGTCGTTAACGAACGGCACAGTCAATCTCAACGGCAGCGCCGAAGCGTTAATGTCGGTTGATGAGGAGTAAAGGTTGGTTGGGGCGTTGGTTGGATGGTTGGATGCTTGGTTCGTTGGTTCGTTAGTTTGTTGGCTTGTCGGATAACGCTATCTTTGAAAGATAACCATCAAACCATCCAACTATGAAACCAGAAAACCAGCAAACCAGCAAACCCGTTAACTATCAAACCATCCAACCAACCATCTTACTTATGCCCATTTTGATGACGTTCAGCCAAAAGTTCGGCGCGGGCTTCGTTAAGAAGCTGGTCGTAATGGGCTTCTAAGGCGGCATTGGTGCCGCGCACGCCGGCTATGACTTTTTCGGTCCAATCGAGATAATCAAGCTTGCGTTGTAACGACCAACTGGCCGGTGGCGAGTCGGTAATGTCGTGAATGTTGCTGATTTTGTCGCCCAATTTGATCAATTTAGCGCCCGGCGATTTATGCGGGGCGTTTTCTATTTGCAGCCGCTTGCGTTCCATTTTGGGTTTGCTTTTGTCGTCCGATACTTCCTGAACGAGCGATAATACTTTGGGTCCAAACAACTGCTCAATTTCTTCGGGCGTGGTTTCGGTATCTTCGATAGTATCGTGCAAAATGGCGGCCACCAAAACCGATATATCGCGCACATGGCCGATTTGCCATAATATTTCGGCTACGGTAATGGGATGGTTGATGTAGGGCGACGCTTCTTTGTTGCGGCGGCGTTGGTTGGCATGTTTCTCGGCGGCAAAGCGGGTTGCCTCGATAATGAGCGATAGGTCTTTTTCGTCGAATGTCATTTCTGGTTGTCCTTTCCGGAAAAGGGAAAAGGGGGTAGGACGTAGGGAGTAAGGGAACTCCAAGCATGAAATTAACCAAACCGTAGTGCGTAGTGCGTAATGCGTAGATAATAGCGATACGAAATACGCACTACGTACTACGGGCATTGATTAATTGTCTCTTGGCGATGCCTAAAGAAAGTTTTTCCCCTAATCCCTACATCCTACCCCCTACCCCTTTCATATAAGTTCAATATAATAGTCTACCAGCACACAATCGAGGCGGGTTCTTTCCAGCCACTCTACCGCACGCGAAAGCAAGCCGTGAACATAATCACGGTCATTTGAGACGGATACCACGGCTAAAATGGTGGTTTGCCGGGCATCTTGCCGCTCCACTTCCGAAACGGCGACATTAAACTTCTGCCGCATCCGGCTGGTAACGCTGCGGATGACTTGTCGCTTATCTTTAAGCGATGTTGACATAGGTATATCTAAATCGATAGTACAAACGCCGATGACCATAGTTTTTTGTTTTTGTTTTATGTTTGGGCCTGTCTTAGCGGGTTAGGCTCAGGCTCAGGCTCAGGCTACGATGGTTTTGATAAAAAGTTAAACGATCATACCCACTATTTGTTATGCCCCGATCAATTTAATCCCTTAGGGCCGTTCGGCGATAAATCGCAGAGCTATTAAACAACACCCCATAAATGGGGTTTGGTTGGAAACCGTATTTATCGGGTGCCGTTCGGTAGCACGGCGATTTATCGCCGTTGCGAGCAACCGGATAAGTTATATTGGGTAATTTCATTAGGTATGATTTAAACTGGGTTGACATTGTCTAAACCGTAGCGGATGATGTCATTTCGAGCGACACAGGAGCGAGAAATCCCCTATAACGCACAATTATAATTGAAGACCGTGGGGATTTCTCCTCGCAAGCTCGTCGAAATGATATAGGAGTCCGAAATATCAACGCAAACTCGGAAATATTCAAGCACATGCGCAACGTCCAATTACGAATTCTACAATATCACATTAGACGAATGTTCTCATCCATTCAACGCTGATTTACCCTTGTAGCTCACCCCGCGATGAATCGCAGGGCTATTGAACTGCGTCCGATAAATCGGACTACCCTGATCGAACCCATAGCCCAATTCATTGGGCGTTGTTCAATAGTGGGGCGATTTATCGCCGTGCGAGCGCCGCGAAAAGAGGCGGTATGAGAGTAAATGACTACTCTAATAAATGTGACATTACAGAACTAATTACTAATTACCAATTACAACGCCCAGTCTCCAATCTCCAGTCTCCAGTCTCCGTTCCCCAAATTATACTCTTTTTATCCAATCGTCGTTGGCATATTGTGTCGCACGAAGCTGTTCGGTCAATTCCTGCTCGCGGTCGGTAAGGGGAGCGGTGGTGAAGGTGAGATTGAGCGTTTGGGCGAAACCATCGGCTAAGGCGGCCACAACCGCGTCGTAATCGAGCACGCGACCGAGAACTGTCTCTAAGGTGGTGGCCCGGTCGGGCAGAAGCAGCCGCTGCTGGCGACGTTCCTCATCATCAAAGGCCAATACGTCGATAATGCGGTCGATTTGTCCGAAAAGCGGCAAGGTGCCGTGTTGTAGCACCGTTTGCTTGCGTCGTAGCTGGGCACTGCCGATTAATTTTTTATCTTGCCAGATAATCTCGTAGCGATTGGGCGTATCGAAGCAAACCGGGCCTAATTTACGGGCGGCTTTGCGGCGGGCCAGCGTGCCTTCTCTATCGGCCTGCATAGCGTCGACACCCAGCTTTTTTAGCCCTTCGATCAGGCCTAAACTCAAAACGCGGTACGATTCCATAATGCCGCCTTCAATGCGCGGGTTCGATTGGGGAATAATGAGGCTGTAGGTCACTTCATCGATGTGTAAAATGGCGCGACCGCCGGTTGCCCGGCGCGTCCAGGTATAATTCAGCCGTTCGACGGCATCGAGGTCGATATCCGTCCAATGTTGGTTATAGCCCAGCGTTAGCGTCGGCGGCTGCCATTGAAAAAAGCGTAACGTCGGTATACTGCTGCCTTCGGCCACCGCGTGCAAAATGGCCTCGTCAATCGCCATATTGGTTGCACCATCGAGCGGTGGCGTAATTAATAAGCGCCAGGACGCGGGCGGGTAGGGGGAATGGGAAGATATGGTGTTGTTCATAAGATTTTATTCTGTACATGTCGTGTGGGGGGGATGGTAATTAGTAATTAGTAAATGGGTATTGGATTTTTAACCACATACCGTTTTTGCAAACGAATTTCCTGTTTGGCCAATACCGCCCGGACATAAATGCTCCGCTACACCTTCGGCAGCACCGGATTTCATCCGGTTTATAGCCAAAAACCCCATTTATGGGGTGCTGTTTCGTAGCTTAGCGATTTATCGCCGAGTGGAACCCGATAATTGAGCATATACGGGGACAAAATGATATACAGCTACAAGATCCATTTACGTTAGTGTCTCTTAGTTTTCGCCATGCTTATAGCCAACTGATTTAAGAACACGGATGCGCAGGATTAACGGATTTTTACCCTCTGTTTTTTTGATCCGTTAATCCTGCCAATCATGTTCTTAATAATGGCGAAAAACGAATGACACTAACCATTTACTAATTACCATTTACTAATTACCTTTTTTTCCCTCACAAGAGCAAAGTTATTTCATTTATTATGGGTTTCGTGGGTGGGTGTGAAACAGTGTTGCTGCGTAGTTCAGGTCATTTTCGCATTTTATAAATTGTAACACGCCTTACACGAAATCGAAACTTAAAAAAAGCAATATGGGCCACTATAGGAGAAACTATCCATGTCACCAGGGTAATCTCTAGCCAATTGTCTAGCGTAAGCCTGTCAATTGTCTGTTATAGTAACATTGATACATAGGAGAGTGCACGTTAGGCCGTACATCCTCTACTATAGAGAAAATAAACCGAACAGCATTGCGGCTACTCTCGATAAGGAGATTTGATGCGACACGTAATCCGTCAGCCGGCGTATGACCTCAACAGCCGGCCTTTTATGATTATTTGGGAAACCACCAACGCCTGCGACCTGTCATGTCGTCATTGTCGGGCGCAAGCCATTCCCGAACACGATCCGTTGGGCTTAAATACGGCCCAGGCGCAGCAATTGCTGGAACAGGTGGAAAGTTTCGGCACGCCGCGGCCTATTTTTATCTTCACCGGCGGCGATCCCTTCAAACGGGCCGATTTGTTCGATTTGTTGACCTACGGCAATGAATTAGGCCTGATGATGGCCGTTTCACCGTCGGGTACGCCCTTATTAAATGAAGCAAACTTGCGCAAAGTGAAAGCTTGCGGCGCAAAGGCGATGTCGCTTAGTCTCGACGGCTCGACGCCGGAGCGGCACGATGATTTTCGGCGCGTACCGGGTTCTTTTGAGCTAACGACCCGTGGTTGGCAGTTGGCCCGCGAAATCGGCCTGAAATTGCAGTTGAATACCACCGTCACCCGCTACAATTTAACCGATTTGCCCAATATCTTTCGGTTGGTCACCGATTATGGGGCGATGACCTGGAGTCTCTTCTTTTTAGTGCCGACCGGGCGCGGCAAAGAGGAAGAT
>JAGRBZ010000243.1 GCA_020433805.1 Anaerolineae bacterium | reverse complement strand
ATTGAACGGCAGAATTCAGTGGCATCATCATTTTCAGTGTTTCAGTGTTTCAATGAGCGCCGGTTGCCCCCAAAGTGGAACGCACCCGGCGCACTAAGTCGATTTTTGGCGTGTGTTTGATATCGGAAAGCCCGGTTCGACGATTGCGATACGTGGTGATAATCCGGCTTCGGTTGTCAAGACTGAGTAAAACCGTGGTGCCGACCAGCTTTTGCCATTGCTCACAACTTCTGTCCTCTAATGGAATATCTTTCTGCCGTAAATGAACCATCACGGCTCCGGCTCTGTGCCAGCGTTTGCCGTATAAAAGCACATAAACCACTTCCTCCACGCTGAGGCTACGTTGGTCCATCCGTTGTCTGGCGTGTCTGGTAAACTTCATCGATTTTTCAACGGATGGGCCGGCAGGCCCGCTTAACGGGTGAACTTCTACTTCCTTATCTCGGAACTGTTTTTCATTATAGTGTCGAGTGCGATCGAGCCAGCGGGGATGATCCATACACATAACTCCTTCGCCCATTTCTGACCACCACTGTTTTGCTTGAAGTGCTTTTGAGACTGCCATCCTTTACCTCCCTTTGGTTTGGTTTTTGATTCTGGTTTATCAAGTTCCAGATTTAGCATAGCCTATAGCAACACTGTGGGCTTGACTGCCAAATGTAAAGTTCAATTTAATATGATGACATTGCTGACAGTTGGAATTGGTTTCGTCTCGTGTTATACTGATGATTGTTTAGTTCACCGCAGCGTCAACATCAGGAGAGAAGGATGGAAGCCTCAGGAGCCAGCAATCCGGTTCAGGCCAATTTTCCACACGCCACGGTTCGCCACGCCCCCGGATTAACCCTGTCGACGACAGAAATTGAATTAATAGCGCTGGCTTTTGCAGATAGTCCCCAAATCTTTGTCGAACGTGAATTTCGCTCCGGTTACAGCGGCGCGGTTGTATTATTAGCCTCGCCTGGTCCCGGTCAGGCTCAGGTTGTGATTAAGTTAGGCCCGCCGGGCGATTTGCAGCGGGAGTACGATGCTTATCACAAATTTGTAAAGAAAACGGCCCCGCAAAACACAGCTCGATTACAAAGGGAACCGATCCAAAGTGCTGATGGTCAATTGGCCTTGTTGTGTTACACTTTCGCCGGGGGTGATCCGCGCTTGCCAACCCGCAGTTTGCAAGCTTACTATGATAGCCGGGGAGGCCATGCTACAGCCGAACTGCTCGATCGTGTTTTTCGCGTATATGGCCGCCATTGGTGGGCCATCAACCAACCCCAAAAGTTTGTCTTGAGCGAATACTATGATCGCTTGCTGCCGGTGCAACTTCAACTCAAACCGGCTGATCCGGATGCCCTTACAACTCAAACCTTGACTGCCGGCCAGAAGTTTGCTCTCTTTCCATATCTGTCAGAATTCTACCAACCCTCTTTGTTCGCGTTTTAATACGATATTCTTTTGCCAAAATAAGTGGAAAGTGGTGCATTCTTGTGATATACTAAAGGGGTGATGCCTATTTGATGGTGCTACGGAGAACGAGGGGGAAACGATGGATCCGACGCACATCGGCCGCTACGAGCTTCACGCCCCGCTGGGGCGCGGTGGTATGGGGACCGTCTATAAAGGACGTGACCCCTTTATGGAGCGTTGGGTAGCGGTTAAGACCATTACGGTGCACGATGCTGCCCAGCGTGCCCGCTTTCAGCAAGAAGCTCGCGCTGCCGGCTCTCTCAACCATCCCCATATCACCACCATTTACGATGTCGGCGAAGAGGGTGATCTGGCCTACATCGTTATGGAATTGGTTGAGGGGGATACGTTGGCCGCCCGGCTGGCCGCGCCTGTACCTTGGCCGGAAGCGATCAACCTGCTTTTGCCGGTTGCCGATGCATTGGCTTATGCTCACGATCGGGGTGTCATTCACCGCGACATCAAACCGGCCAACATTCTGGTTTCCACCGAAGGCAAAGTTAAGCTCACCGATTTTGGCGTCGCCCGCCTGGAAGCCGCCCTACGCCGTATCACCGAGTCGGGCAGCACCGTTGGTACCCCCCTTTACACCGCCCCCGAACAGCTCGAAAACCAGGCCGTCGATGGCCGGGCCGATCTCTTTTCACTTGGCATTGTCCTGTTTGAGTTGATGACCGGCCGGCATCCGTTTGCCGGGGAGACGCTGGCCCAGGTTATCCATCGAATTATGCACACCCCGGCCGATCTCCAACCGCTTAAAGCCGTCGCGCCTCCGGCTGTTGTCCAGGCTGTGCAGATAGCGCTCAACAAAGACCCGGCCGACCGTTATGCCGGGGCCGCTGACATGGGCGCAGCGCTGCAAGCTGCCTTGGATCAGTCCGGCAGCATTCCCGTTTCTCCCCCTGTTTCTACCCCCACCCCTATGCCTTACGCCAATCCCATTATTGAACCGGTGACGAATATTGTGCTTACTCCGGCTGAGGAGACGCTGTTACGCCAGGCCTTTGCCGGCCATGATCGGCTCTATCTGGAAAAAGAGTTCAGCAGCGGCTATAGCGGGGCCAGGGTGCTGTTGGTTACGCCGGTTCGGAGTGGCGGGCGGCGGTTGGCTCAATTGGTGTTGAAAATTGATGTACCCTCCGAAATCAACCGTGAGTGGCAGGCTTATCAAGCCCACGTCAAAGACAACCTGCCGCCGGTAACGGCTCGAATTTTAGAAGCGCCGATTCGGTCTGAAAATAAGCAGCGTGCTTTACTCCGTTATACCTTCGCCGGTGGCTCGATCAACAACCCGCCTGAAAGTTTGCGCAGCTACTACGCCCGCCACAGCGGCCCGGAAGTGGCTGATCTGCTGGAAAAATGCGTATTTGAAACGTTTGGCTCCAAATGGTGGCTTCAGCGCCGCACCAGTGATCTCATTTTGCGCCGGGAATACGATCGCCTCCTGCCGGTTCACCTGTTGCTGACACCCGCCGACGACACCGAAACTTTAATTCCTGATCGCACGCTCGTCGCCGGCAATATCAACGCCCGTGCCTTTGATTCGATTGAATCGGGTCAACTGATTGAAATTAAAAATTTCCGTGTTGGCGAAATTCGGCCTGAGAAGGGGGAACTCACCTTAAACGCGTTGCCACCGTCCGGCAGTCGCTCCAATCCTATTCGCGTTCGTATCAGGGAATTACCGCCGGAACGGATGAACTACCGCGTTGGTCAGACCATTGCCTCACTCCACGGTGTGGTGATAGCCACCCAGCGTGATCTTCTTTATCAACGTGTCGAGCCTGTGCTGCCGGATCAGGATTTGGCGCAAAAAGAGGTGTCCATTGGCAATTGGCTCTACCCAAATCCGCTGTTTGATTACAAGGCGCTGCTCGATCAGCGATTGTCGATTATGGAGTCGATCATCCACGGCGATCTCAATATGGAAAATATCCTGGTTACACCGTCACCTGCTATCGCCTGGCTCATTGATTTTGCCACGACCGGCCGGGGACACAACCTGTACGATTTTATGCGGCTCGAAACCCAGGTGCTCACCAAACTCTTGCCGCCCGATACCAAACCGGAAGACGTAGCCGATATGTTGATCGGGCTGCATCAATTCGATACGCCGGGCTCACACCTACCGGCGGCACTCCAAAAAGCGTACGCTGTTCTTATAGCCATCCGGCGTATGGTGCGCGTTTGTATGTACAGCCGCGAAAATTGGGATGAGTATTATCTGGGGTTGATCATTACCCTACTGGGTTCGCTGAAGTTTAAAGAGTTGCCTACTGCAACCCGGGCCGCGACATTCGCCGCTGCCGCTGCTTTACGCAGCCTGATCGAGAAGCCCGATTTACGCCATCCCCGGCGTGCTCTGGTTACTGCAACCCCCCCGGCCTGGACCCGTCACAAACTTGCTGCCGGAGCCGGTCTGTTGGTTGGGCTGGTTATCTTGGCCATACTGGGATTATGGAAGTGGGGCGGTTTTGCATCGCCAACGCCTACACCTACCTCTCAACAAACCCTTATCGTGGCCAATACCACTCCGGCAGCGACAGATGAAATAACAACTGAACCCCCATCGCCTCCTTCTCCAACCGACACCCCAACGCTACTCCCAACCCCCTGCATCGCCGAAGGTATCGCCACAGACCGGATCGATGTCTACGATGGGCCGGACCTGGCCTATGCAGTAGCCGGTCAGGTGCGTGATCAAAACGCTATCGCGATCACCGGCCGCACGTTTAATAGCCAATGGTGGCAGATTAACCATCCGGGTGGGCCGGACGGTTTAGGGTGGGTTGAGGCTAAATGGGTCGAGTTACCGCAAACCTGTCTGCCCCCTCGGATTTCAGAATTCCCACCTCTCCCGACCCCAACCAATACAACCACAGCTACGGCTACTCCACTTGCTGCCACACCTGCTTCATCTCCGGTCACTTCAACCCTATCATCACCAGTTCTTATGACCGCATTCTCCGGCATTACCCTGGACAACTTCGATTACTGCAATCTCAGTTCCCTACAGCAGAGCTATACCATTAACGACGCCTGGGGCGCAAACCAATTAACTCTGGAGCTAACCGACCCTGCCGGGGCTAATGGGCAGGCCGTTGCCCTAACCTACGAAATTGCTTCGTCCGGTTCCGACAACTATGTGGGTTTGCAGCGCGACATCCCTACGGCGCTGCAAAACTGGAGTCATTTCCGCAGCATACAGTTTTGGGTGCAAAATGACGCGAATTATAAAAACATCGTCTTCCAATGGGGCGAGGCCCAATTCAGCGACGGTGAAGTGTGGCAGGCTGACTACCAGTTGTTACCGGATCAGAAAGAGGTGTTCGAGATTCCGTTGACCAAGCAGAATTTTTCCAAGACCGATTGGTCACCGGACGGCAACGGCGAAATGGATTTGGAACAGGTCAGTTTCTATGCGCTTTTCATCGAGCAAACCGGCGGCAGCAGCGGTGCCGTTTCTATCGATGATGTGCGGCTCAACTTTGTCGATGACCCGTGCCGGGCTGAGCCGGCAGCCGAATTCAAGGGCCTATTTGATACATACAGCGCGGAATTGGGCTGTGCGGTCGATACAGCCACGACTATCCCGTTCCACGTCGCGGAAGCCTTTGAGGGGGGCCATCTGTTCTGGCGGGAAGATACCAATGACGTCTACGTGATCTACGATCGCGATAAGGGTACGGAGGTTTTCAGCGGTGAATGGAACAATCCGGCGTGTCAGTGGAACGGCACAGCGACCGGACAAATTGGAGTTGCTCCCCCGGCTAATCGCATTGAACCGGAGCGCGGTTTTGGCTGGCTGTGGCGGATCTATCTCGATGGTCCGAGTGGGCGGTTGGGTTGGGCTATAGAGCAAGAGCAAGGTCTGCGCGATACCGGTCGCGCCCAACTGTTTGAAAACGGATTTGCCTTCAAAAGCAGCGGCTCGAAGACATACGCATTGCTCAAAACGGGGCGATTTCTGGCCCATGTGCCGGGCTTGACTACTCCCTCCACCAACCCACCTGTGACCGATGACTCAATTGACCCAGAACCATCATCCGAACCGACGCCGACCGGCTTTCTACCGGATAATCGCTTTGAGCCGCTTTGGGAGAAGCTTGGCAGCGGCAGCAGCCCCCTTGGGTACCCGCTTGGTCAGGCTATCAAGCAGCGCAACTATGCTCGCCAGCCGTTTGAGCGAGGTTTTATGTATTGGTGGGACTCGCCGAATGAACCGCAGCCGATTTGGGTAGTTGAAGCTGCCGGATCAAACGCTACTAAAGGCGAAAGCTGGCAGCGCTACAACAACGAGTGGAAAGCGGGTATGCCGGAGTATCCGCCCGATTGTTCTACCGCCGCGCCACCGAATGGGCCAAAATCGGGCTTCGGCCTGATTTGGTGTTATCAAACCGGAGTCAAAGATAGTCTCGGCGCACCGCTAGAGGCAGAGTTTGGGTCGGGCAATGTGTTTGATATGAGTACGGTTCAATACTTTCAACATGGCGTTATGTTAGATAATCCGTATGACAAACAGGTCTGGGCCTTCGTTGATGATAATGGCTGGTATCGGTTTTCGTATTGATGTGAGTAACCATGACAATTCAACCGGGACAAATACACCACCAACGCTATAAATTTGAACGGATCATTGGTCAGGGCGCATTTGGCATAACCTGGCAAGGGGAACATCTGCTCTTGCATCGAGTCGTCGCCATCAAAGTCATCGATGCGGCGAAGCTGGATGAGCCAAGTTTGGAGCGCGTCATTCGCGAGTGCCAGATAGGCGGCGAGTTGATTAGCCACCACGTTGTTCACGTGCTCGATGCCTATCGGGAGGCCGGCGACCTGTGTATTGTGATGGAGTTTATGGCGGGTGGCAACCTTAAAACCTATCTGGCCGCTCACCAGCCGACACTGGCTCAGGGTCTGCGGTGGGGGTTGGATTTAGCTGAGGCGCTGGCCGTAGTTCATGAGAAGGGCATCATCCACCGCGATCTCAAACCGGCCAATATTTTGTTGACCGAGGATAAACAGGTAAAAATCGCCGATTTTGGTATTGCGCATCTACCCGACTCTGATCTAACCAGCGTCAACCAGCCCGGCACGCCCGCCTACCGTTCGCCGGAGCAAGAGGCCAACCAGCCGGTTGATGCCGCAGCCGATGTGTATGCCCTCTGTGCCGTTCTGTTTGAGGTTTTTATCGGCCAGAAATTCAGCGCCTACAAGGGCATGACTCTAAGCGAGTGGCGTCGCCGGCTTCGCCAACAGTTGGGACAGCGCTTTCCCACTTCTCCGGATTTGGCTCTGACAAATTTAACAACCGTTCTAACGGACGGCCTTACCCGTGATAAATCGATGCGCAGCACCTTGCCGCAAGTTCAGCAGGGGTTGGCCGAAGTGCTGGCCCAACTTACCAGCGAGGGCGTCCCGGTTCCAGACCTGTCGACCGAAAACGTCCCAGGTGACACCACCGTTGACTGGACTCCCGTGTCGCGCATGGGGCGCTACGAACTGCAAGTTCCCATTGGCCGGGGCGGAATGGGAACGGTTTACAAGGCTTATGACCCGCGCATTGATCGCATGGTTGCGCTCAAGAGCATCACCATTGTCGATCCCAGTTGGCGCGACCGTTTTCAACAGGAGGCGCGTATTGCCGGTCGGCTCAACCATCCCCATATCGTCACCGTTTATGATGTGGGTGAGGTAGGCGACACGGCTTACATCGTGATGGAGTTGGTTGAAGGGCAAACGCTGGCCAATGTCCTACTGGCTCGAATGGCATGGCAGGACGCGATTAAGTTGCTGCTGCCGGTTTGTGAAGCGCTGGCCTTTGCCCATCGCCACAAGGTTGTCCATCGCGATGTTAAACCGGCCAATATTTTGCTGGCCGCCGATGGGCGTGTCAAACTGACCGATTTTGGCATTGCTCGTATGGAAGCATCTCAACCGCTGACAATGACCGGCGCAGTTATGGGTACCCCCCTCTACATGGCCCCGGAGCAGCTTGCCGGCCGCCCCGCCGATGAACGCACGGACATCTTCGCCCTTGGCCTCATTTTATTTGAACTGGTTTCCGGACGTCATCCCCTTCTGCCGGAGGAGACCACCACCGCTTTTCATTCAATGATGCCTATTCGTGACATAGATTTTCGGCGGTTAGAGGGATTGGCTCCGGCCTCGCTCCAGGCGGCTATTCGCCGGGCGGTAGCGGAAAAATCCGCTGAGCGCTTCACGAGCGCGAACCAACTCTATCGCACGCTGAACACGATATTAGAGCGGGAGTCTGTCGCCCCCTCAGATTCCGGTCAAACGACTACAACCGTCACGATTGCTCAGGTTGAACTGCACAATCGCATTATGCTCTCGGAGGTTGAGCAGAGTCTTCTCATCGCGGCCTTTAGCGATCACGATCGCATTTATCTTGAAAGTGAGTTGAGTCGCACCTTTTTTGAGCGATACGATCCGGCCAACAACGCCGGTCGGCTGCTGGTGGTTTTGCCGGTGCGTCAGGGTCAAACATTGGCCCGGGTACTGGTCAAGCTGGCCGCGCCGGAACGGCTGCGGGCCGAGTGGAAAGCTTTTCAGGAATATGTAGACGGAATTCTGCCTTTGGTCACGGCCCATATTCAAAACGCGCCGCTACTGACAGGCGACAGAAAGTTGGCTCTGTTGCGCTACACCTTTAGCGGTGATGTCGGTGAGCGGCAAGCGGAAACGTTGCTGGCCTACTATTTCGCTCGACCCGGTCCGGAGACCGCGGCCCTGCTGGAGCGCAATATTTTCCGAACCGTGGCCCCCAACTGGTGGCTCAATCGTGAGACCACCCGATTTACCGTGCGGCAGGAGTACGGGCAACTGCTGCCGGTTCACTTGGCTGTCGAAGATATCGATGCTCCCCCCAACCAGCCGGTCGTGCTTAAAGCGGGTATTGTAACGGTTCAGACGTTACAAGAGCTAGAAATGGGCCAATGGGTGCAACTCCAGGGTTTTCGGGTTCAGACAATACGTGCCGACAGCCAAACCATAATTCTGGAAGGCCCGCCACCATCCGGGATCGTGACCGAACCGGTTCGACTGCTGCTGCGCGGTATGAGCGATGACGCGCTGCAATACCGGCCCGGCGATTTAGCGCCTGACTTTACCGGCCAAATTACCGCCACCCAACGCCATCTCTTAATGGAGGCCGCTCAGGCTGGTCTGCCTGAAGCCGATTTGGCCGAATCAGTTTTAATAATTGGTACCTCGCGAGTGTCTAACCCTATGCCGGAGTACAACAAGCTGTTGGAACGCTCGGTGGCCGGCATGCGCTCGATTATCCACGGCAGTTTTACCCTCGACAACATTTTGGTCGAGCCGGAATCGGGCGTGACCTGGTTGATTAACTTTACCGCCACACGGCGCGGTCACAACATTTACGACTTTTTGCAGCTTGAAACGCAGTTGGTCACCCACATCCTGCCGGCCTTAGCCACGCCTTCGTTGAATTTGAATGATGAAGTGATCGCAATGGCCCGCTCGCTGCATACGACCATCCCTCCGGTCGCTGCCCCGCACCCGGTCTTGCAAAAACCTTACGATGTGCTGCGCCAAATCCGCAAACTGGCCGGCCAATGTTTGCTCAATCCCGACAGGTGGGATGAATATTATTTGGGTTTAACGATGATGCTGCTGGGAGCCTTGCCCGGTTCCGCCGCCAATCCGACTGCGGCTCGTTTTACACTGGCTTGGGCCGCGGTTGCCACCGAGCTATCTGACCGACCGCTGCGAGCGTCCATACATCCTGAGGCCTCACTATCGCCTGCTAAACCGACATATTATGCTTGGTATGTCCTTGGTGCGGCGGCGTTGGTTTTGGCCGCAATTGTGAGTAGTGCTGCCTTCTTTATGAACACACCGACACCAACACCAACAGCACTTGTCGCTGCGCCGAGTGCAACTGCAACTTCTTCACCCTCACCCACTTCGACCACGACTCCGACCTCAACCTCAACCGCAGTTCCAACGAACACATCTTTGCCAACCCCGACATCCACTCCAATACCTCCTGCCCCAGCAGAAGGAATTATAATTAGTGATCTGCCGGTATATAGTGGCCCTGATCGAAGTTTTGCCGGGATTGCCAATATTACCGAAGGGACTCAAGTTACAGTTACAGCGATGGACAAACCAGGTGAATGGTATAACATTACTTGGTCTGATAGTAGCGGGTGGGTCGATGCGGATTTTGTCACCTTCGAGGGTCCGGTAAACCTACCAGTGGTTAATGCTCCCGCAGCTACCTTCACAACCACACCTCTTCCTACCGCAACACCGAGGCCTGCCACTGCCACGATCACTCTCACACCCACCCCAACCGGAAGCCCTACTCCTGGTGAAAACGTACCGCGCCAGTTGGCCCGCGATACAAGCGGCTACAGAACACTGTCGCAGAGCATAGGTTTTCGTCCCATCAACAGCGAGTCCTTCTCCCCCGACGGCAGCGAGATCGCCATCACCGAAGGCGCTAAGCTGTATGTGATTGGGGTTGATGGCTCTTACGGCGACATTTTTGTGGAGGAAGATGAAGATATCCGGCCGGTGGAAGGCATTGTCTGGTCACCCAACGGGGCGCTTATAGCTTTTGTGGCCGACCGCAAGCGCGACTGTGAATTTCCATGCCGGCGGGTCGGCATCCTGGTGCGAGTCGACAAGGCCCGTGGGCCATTCTACCTGGAGCCACCGGATGGCTTCTCAATGGGTTTACCGCGCTGGACGCAAGGCGGCAAGCTATTAGTCAACATTTTCAAGGGTGATGACGCTAGCGGAACCGTCTACATGTATGACCCATCGGGGCGAGGCCAGGTCGCCTCAGGCGAAATTGTATTGAGCAGCAGCCACGATGGGCAAAAGCAAACTCCCTGGCTGCCGGGTAAGAGCTGGCGGGTTGATCAAAGCCAACCTGAAAGTTATTACAATGATTGAAGTGAAGGAGATAAGGAGATTTGGGTAATTAATCTCCCAATCTCCAATCTCCTTATCTCCAGTCTCTTCCCTTCTATTCCGGCTGTACAAAGCGATAACCCTGCCCCCGCACCGTTTGAATGTAGGTCGGCTTGTTCGCATCCGGCTCGATTTTCTGGCGCAGGCGACGAATAAGCTGGGCCAGTCGATCATCCTGGACACCTTCGTAGACCTCATCATCTGCCCAGACGGAGCGTACTAAAGCATCTTTGGAGCACAACTCACCGCTGTGTTCTAAGAAAAAGGCAAGCAGTCGATCCTCAGATGGCGTTAGCTCGATTTCCAGGGGCACGCCATCGCGGAGTACAGAGCGCGTTTTGGGGTGCAGTTCGAGCATGCCCGGCGCACCACCCCGCTGTTGGCGAATGAACTGCTCGAAAATGGGTGAGAAGATATGGAGCTTTGCTTCCGATGCGGATCTTGTCAGCAGTCCGGCTTGCTCAAGATAGTCCGCCGTGTCCTGATCGACCTGTCGTTCATCGGCTCCACTGACAAGGGCAACCAGCACCATCTCTTCCTCCGGTAAAAGGTCATCCCAAATTTCCTGGCAGTTGCGTTTGAATTCAGGGCGGGCTAATAGGCACTCGGTCCATTCAGCCCGGCTTTGCTCCTCGCTAATTGCCCCTTCTGCGAGAGCGAGGCAGCCTAACTTTAAAAAGGCGGGCAGGCCACCGGTGACGGCAAATAGGTATTCAATCTCGATTTGGCTGAAGGTCGTGTTGAGCCGCTCGGCCATTTGGTGGGTAACCCAGAGCGCGTCACGCTCAACCATCGGTCCGATTCGGCAGGTATTGGCCGCGACAATTTCATGAAACTCATCAATTTCACTTGGGTTACGTAAGCGGGCCAGTGGGTGGCGCGTGAAGACCACATAGCACAACCGCCCTTTGAATTGATCTCGCAGGCTGCGTAGACTGCTCAACGTTTGGGCATCGAGTTGCAGGCAAGCTGCATCGAACCGATCCAGCAGCCAAATTATCGTTTTATTAGCCTGGTGAATAACGAGGCGATAGGCTTTTTGAAGCAGGGTTAGCACCTGAAAGGCATCGTTCCAATGCATCTGACCGGCAGTTAGCTGCTGCATGGCCTGCCGGACTTCCGGCCCCAACCGCTCTGAGGCATCTTGTAAGGTTTGGACCAGGCCACGATAAAAAAACGGCACGGTAAGCATCGGCAAGCTGTTGATGTCGAGATGGAGAAAGAGATAGTCATCGGGGTTATCTCTTACAAAGGGATTGATGGCCTCAGGCCGGCTCCCCAGAAAGCCGGCTAAATTCGACTTGCCGGTGCCGCTGCCGCCAACCACCACGCCGCTTTCGCCCGCCGTCACCCAACCCATAATCGTTTCGATCTGTTCGGTGCGGTAGGTGATGGGATAATCTGTCCAGTAGTTTTTTGTTTGTAGCATGAGTATTATCCTCGGTGGTTAGTTGGATGGTAGTTGGTTAGTTGGATGGTAGTTGGTTGGTTCGAAATCATTCAACCAACTATCAAACTATCCAACCATCCAACCAACATTTTTTATTTAACATCCATCTTGCTGTAAGCCCAATCAGGGCCGACGCCGGCGTTGGGAATAATTTGGATTTGGTCGCTGCCGTCACCGCGCATGCGCCAGATGCCCCAACTGCCGCTGCGATCGCTACGGAAGATGAGGTCACCATCAGGGGTGAAAACGGGCAGCGTGTCGTGACCCGGCGCATCGGTGAGCCGCTGCACGTTGCTGCCATCGACGTTCATTACGTAGATGTCGAGATTGCCGTTGACATTGCGGGCAAAGGCAATTTTCTGACCATCGGCTGACCAGGTTGGGAAAGAGTCGGTGCCGTCGTTGGTGACCAGCGTGTGGCCCGAGTCATCGCGGTTTGAAATCCACAAGCCGCTTTTGTTATCCCGCCCGGAGCGATAAACCATCCGCTGGCCGTCGGGTGACCAGGAGCCTTGCTCACCGACCAGTTCAAAATGGAACTGCTGGCTGGTGCCTAACATTGCTCGAAAATAGATGCTGTATGCGCCGCCCGGTTTGGCATCAAAAGCTACGGCGTCGCCGTCCGGCGCAGTGCTGGCCCAGCGGGCACTGCCTACTTTCCAATCGAGATTTTGATAGACCGAAACGCCGTTAGCCGTGCAGACATCACTCGGCGCTTGTTGCAAATCGACCGATTTGCGCTCGCAGAACCAGGAG
>JAGRBZ010000242.1 GCA_020433805.1 Anaerolineae bacterium | reverse complement strand
CAATGGTAAAGGCATTATTTTTGTGGGCAATTTTGATAGCATTGAGAACATTGCCGGAGTTGCCACTGCAGCTAATGGCGATGATGATATCTCCAGGCTCGACGAGAACAGAGAGCTGTGCAGCAAAAATATTATCGTAAGCTGTATCATTAGCCCAAGCGGTAATCAAAGGGATATTATCATTAAGGCAAATAACGCGGAATTTCGGTGCACCTTCGACGAGGGTGTTTTTTGACAAGTCACAGGCGAAGTGCGATGCGGTAGAGGCACTGCCTCCATTGCCAAAGATAAACACTTTTCGTCTTTCAACATTACTTTCCAGTAAAGTATCGACAATTTGATCAATTTGTTCGACGGGTAAGCCGGCTACCACGTTTTGCATTTCGTTAAAGTAGGTTAAAATATTCTGCACATTTTTCGACATAGTAATAGATCTCCTGATAGTTTGGCGGAATTGGCATTCTGAAAATAAATTAGCGGGATTTTAGATATTGGTTATAGTTATTGAATTTAAGCTCGATCCACAGAATTGGTTAAAGTGTCGTTTGGCGTGAGCCAATTTAAAAGGCTCCGCGACGTTGCAGAACTGCCGGTATTGTTAACCACAGTAAGTATATGTCTAGCCAGATGCTGTAGTTTCGAATATAATGCATATCGAGCCGGACCCGTTCTTCATAGCTAACGTTGCTACGACCACTGACTTGCCATAGACCAGTCATTCCGGGTTTGACCGTAAAGAGGTTCATACTCCATTTGCCGTAGTAGGCCCGTTCCGGGCTGGTAATCATACGCGGCCCCACGAGGCTCATTTGACCAAATAGAACGTTGAAGAGTTGAGGGACTTCATCCAAACTGGTTTTGCGTATAAAGCGTCCGACACGCGTGACCCGCGGATCATCTTTGAGTTTATGATTTTGTTCGAATTCTTTACGGAGAGCGCTGTTTTGGGCCAATACCTTATCAGCATCGGTTACCATGGTTCGGAACTTGAAGGCATCGAATAACTTGCCACCTACCCCCACCACTCTGCGCCTGTAGATGATTGGGCCGGGCGAGTCAAGTTTTATGGCGATACCTAACACAATCATAATGGGTAAGAACATCACGATAGCCGCTGTTGCGCCTAACAAATCTAACATTCGCTTTAGAACAACTTCAGCACCCGTCAACCGAACTTTATTGACACTAAGCAAAGGTACATTGCCAACCTGATGAACCTCAACACCCGTAGTCAAAATTTCATACAGACCCGATGACATACGCGCTGGAACATCAAGCGAGTCAAGCGTTTGGAAAAGATCAAGAAGGTTTTCTCTGGCTAAAGCGGTTGAGGCAATGATTACTTCATGAACTTTATGTTGCTCTATTAATTTTGTGATCGAATTGGTCGGGCCGAGAGCGGGAATGTGTGCTACAGGCTCACTATCAACATTAAATTTATCATCAATAAAGCCTACAATTTTTATACCGGCTTTGGGATGGCTTTTAAGTTGTTGAGCAATAGCTTTGCCTTCTTCATTTGCGCCAACAATGATTATTTTTCTAACAAAGTAACCGTTTACACGCAGTTGATGGATAACTCGTCTAAATCCAAATCGTTCCAGCCCCATACTGGCACTAACGAGCAGCCAGGATAAAACAACCCAACCACGTGCAACAAACAAGGTAGGGTATAAAAATGTAAGCACAATGATGAACATCATCCCAAAGGTACACGCATTAAATACCCTGGCATACTCTTCCATGCCGCTAAACACGGTTCTTAAATCGTATAAACCAAAAATAGCGAATATTAAAAGCCAGCCGGGAGTGATGAAAAAGACGAATGATTGATAAAAATCAATGGGTGACTCTGCAGGTTGGTACATCCAAGTGATGCCAATCTCGAATCGAATGACGTAAGCTAAAAGAAAACCTAACGTTATCGCGATTAAATCTGAAAAAGCAAGTAAGCTCAGCAGAGTGATTTTCTGAGTTAGTTGAGATGTCAGTTTTACCGGGATAGTTTCAGTAAGTTGGGCAGTATTAGTTTGTGTTGTCACCCTGCCACCTCCAGCAGTTATTCTCCTAATAAGTCTTTCTTTAATATAAGATTTACGCTCATCTCTCCACGCTCTAAAGTCTATCAGTATTTTATATAGACTGAATAGGAGTAAAGCATGAAAAAGGTTAGATTTGGTGGTAAAAGGGGATTATGAAAAGTGAAGTAACGTAAGTTTAATAATTAGACAGGATCTACAAGATTTTTACTTAAGGGTCTTTCAAATTCCCTGGCGACAATGCTCTGCGTTGTCGCATCTTTCGGACACTCAGCGTCCCGTAGGGCGTTCCAACGCAGAGCGTCGGAACGAATGTATTCAAGAAACTTTTTTGAAATACTACTTAATAGCATCTTCTAAATCTTGCCGAAGGTTCTGTCCATTTTTCGAAACTCCGAACTGAGGTTAAAGGAGGCTCAAAATAAAAAGGAGCGGTTAAGCTCCTTTTTATATCTATCTATATGAAGTCATCTTTAAAGGCAAAGCTCATCAGGAGTCTTTACCTTTCAGCTTTAAGTGAGGAAGTGAGGTAAATAGTGTATTGTCTTGCGAGAATTTGTTTTGTTAATTAGCTTTGCGAGACATCATTTCAGTTTTTGGTTCACGTAATCGATATCCAATGCCCCATTCAGCCAGCAGATAGTAAGGTTTCTTGGGATGGTCTTCTATTTTCTGACGTAAATAGTGGACATAAAGCTTTAGAGAGCCAAGACCAACGTCTTTTTCCGTTCCCCAAATTTCTTGAATTAATTCTTCGTGGGTTACTACTCGGCCAACCCGTCGCATAAGAATAGAGAGTAATCGAAATTCAGTAGGTGTTAGTTTTATAGATTTGCCTCGTAATTCTACATGACGGCTATCTAAATCGATAGATAATTGTCCATCAAAATATACCGACCTGTTACTCGCGCCATTTTGGTTATGCCGACGCAATAGTGTCCGGATTTTAGCCAACAGAACAGGAACAGCAACGGGTTTATGAAGGTAGTCATCTGCCCCCATTTCTAATGCTTTGACAACGCTCTTTTCATCGTGTTTAGGGCTTTTAACCAAAATTGATGGCACACCGAGTTCACGGAGTCGTCGGCAAGTTTCGAAACCATCGGTCATCGGAGTCATAAGATCTAAAATGACTAAATCGGGTGATTGCTGCCAGGCTATTTTTAGCCCTACTTGTCCGTTTTCTGCATTGAAAAATTTGTATCCATCTTTTTCCAACGCATTTTTCAGTGTGCTAACGGTATCAGCATTATGATCGATCAATAAAATTTTTATCATATGACTCTACTCCCAAATAGGTAATGAAAAGCTAAACTGCGAATATTGCCCCGGATGACTCTCTGCCCAGATTCGGCCATTCTGCAGTTCAACCAGCCGTTTAGTATTATATAAGCCTAAGTTGTAGGTGGAAGGCATTTTGTCTAAATCATCGTCTACAGGATAGAATTGCCAGAAGATGCGTCTTAACTGTTTGGCCGGAATGAACTCACCATCATCTGATATGGAGACAGTAACATTGGTAGGTTGAGTTTTTATCTCCACTTTTATCTCTCCGCCCTTAGGACAACGTCTAACCGCATTGAGCAAGAGATTGAGTAGTATGAGTTCAACTTTAATAGGATCAGCCGCCATTTTTGGAATGAGCTGACCATTTGGATTGATGAACGTAAATCCGTGCCGG
Source organism: Anaerolineae bacterium (assembly GCA_020433805.1). Classification (GTDB taxonomy): domain Bacteria; phylum Chloroflexota; class Anaerolineae; order 4572-78; family J111; genus JAGRBY01. The sequence continues at coordinate 8,937 of JAGRBZ010000242.1, read as the reverse complement.
GGTCTTTCGGTTTGAATAAGGTTAAGAACTCGTTCTATAAGAGGTAAAAGTTCTACAGACTCAATACACACAACTGCGTCATCATTTTCTAAACGTAATAACCTTAAGAGTTCGTTCGTGTATTTTGCCAGACGCTTACTTTGAGTCCTCATTTTGCTTAAGATGGCTTGTTGCTCTTGCGAATCTAACTCAGAACTCATGAGAAAATCAATAGACGCCTGAATATAGCTAAGGGGGGTTCTAAAAAGGTGCGAAGCCATGTTGGCAAATTCATAACGCAAATACACTTCGTCTTTTCCGGGATAAACTTCCCAGAAAGTACATATTGCACCAATGCATTGCTCGTTTTGCTGGATGGGCATTGTCTTGCCTGCTACCAAGACAGAACCACCTGTCTTTCTTGGGAGTGTAAGACCGTCGGGAAAAGAGAGGGTATTTCCCTGCTGGATAGCCTTATTTATTAAATCGGCAAGAATTTGAAATGGTTTTTGAGCAGGTATAACCACTTCATCAACACGAAGGTTAATGATTTCGTTGGTGGTCCAGCCCATCAACTGTTTCGCGGCTTCATTTTGCCCTATAATCTGTAACTTAGTATCAACCAACCACACAGGGTGATTGATAATTTCAGTTACCTGAAATAAATCATGAGAGCTATTTTCTGGATAGGGCCATACTGAATTTGAATTTGATTGAATGGAGGAAACGCTCTTTATAGACACACTGTACTCTAAATCACAAAACTGTCCACAAAATAACTAATATATGGATGGTAGAGAATTTTCAGGATAGAACAAGACCTAATTAATAGTAATGTAACAGTTTTTAATGATAAAGCTGTGTGAACATTATTAGAAAAAAGTTAGAGGTATTGTTGGGAGAATAACCTTTTACCCAAATCGATAACCAACACCCCATTCATTTTGAATAAGGTCAGGATTTGATGGATCACGTTCTAATTTGCGTCTTAGATAGCTTATATACAGGCGTAAGTAATCTATTTCGCCAACATATTCAGGTCCCCAAACTTCCGTTAACAGAAATTCATGAGGAAGAACGCGCCCCTTATACTTAGCTAAAACGGATAATAGTTTGAATTCGATAGGACTTAAATCAACGCGATCACCATTAACAGTGACCTCATATTTATCTAAGTCGATAACAAGATTAGCATGAGTAAGAATTGGCTCTCGGCTGCTGGCATGATTCTGTGAGCGAGAGACGCGCCTTAATAAAGCACGAACACGTGCGCCTAATTCATCAGCGGTTACAGGTTTAACCAAATAATCATCAGCACCTAAATTGAGTCCCTTAATAACTTCATCTTCTGAACCGAGCGCTGTCAACATAACTATTGGAACATCCGTCATCTCTCTAAAGCGTTGGCACGTTTGCCAACCGTCCATGCCGGGCATCATGATATCTAATACAATCGCGTCCGGTTTTAACGAATACGCCTTCTTTAATCCCGTCACGGCTTCGTGAGCTATTTCTACTTCAAAATCCATTTTTGCTAGCATAAGCTGTAAGAGTTCACATAGCTGGACATCATCATCAATAATAAGTAGCTTATGGCTCATAATTTATCTCCGGAAACCTTTCTCTTTGTTGTTGGTAAACAATGTCTTGTAGTAATTTAGCTCTGAATCGTTATGAAACTTAAGCAATATCTAGACAGAATGCATGATCTTAATCTTACATGCTCTTAACGAATAATACTAAATTATACCATAAAATTTAATTGTTGAGGTTTTTAGATTAGTGTCGACGAACGTGCCTGAACTGTTGCGTGCTCAAAAATGGTAGTTTTTAACATTATCAGCATTACCTGTATAATCATTACTTTATCAAGTCGATCGGATCTAAATGACTAAAACATGTTAACATTGTACAACTGAGTGCTTTAAGAATCAATGGGCATCCACCAAAAGTACTGTCAACTGTGGGGGGACCACATGCAATAGTTTACGTTTACCCTAATAATAAGGTGTTTTTTTTCTCATTTCGGTGACCTTGATATAGTTACAGCACCATGTTACAATTATTTATATAAACCGTACATAAGGAAAGCAGAATAGATGCATGTTGTAGAACAATTTATTCTTATTGATGTTTCTCTATCTAAGGTAATGCAAGCCTTAAACGATGTGGCAAGTTTCTCGCGATGGGCTAGTGTGGAAGGGACAATTAGTAACATTCGCGGTCACGGTGTTGGAATGTCGTATGATTGGAACTACTCCGTTGGTAATTTTAGCTTTAAGGGGCAGAGCGCTGTTCTTGAACAAACGCCTAACGTGCTCATTACAAAGACAGAGGGTGACATTCATAGCTTGTGGACGGTTAAGCTCAATTCGATCAATGCGCAACGTACGGCTCTCCATGTTATTGTAGAGTATACGCCTCCCACAGGGTTTATTGAAGCTCTGACTGATTTGGTACTTCACCAACTAAGCAATCCGGAAATTGCTCAAGACAACATGAATCGTTTTAAGACGTTTGTTGAACAAATCGAGGAGCCTGTTATTGTTAGTCACGAATAAAGAAGATGTACCCCGAAAAATGGTTGATGACATCCATAAATTGCTCAATGGCCCTTTGCCCGGTTTAAGTGGACAATTAAAAATGGCTCCTGAACCTGCTAACGAAACCGTTAATCGATGGGATGTTCCCGATAATTGTCGAAATGCGAGTGTATTACTATTACTTTATCCTATTTCTAAAGATGAACAGGCGGAGCTGCACTTTGCGTTAACCCGTCGACCGGAATATCCAGGGGTTCACGGTGGACAAATATCCTTTCCAGGCGGAAGGCGCGAAAAAGGTGAGACTCCCGAAGAGACGGCCCTGCGCGAAACATATGAAGAAATTGGTGTTTCGCCCGATACATTAGAAATCATGGGGCAGTTATCTTCATTATATATTCCTCCAAGTAATTTTTGTATCTCTCCCTTTGTGGCTTTTTGCCCTATACAACCGACCTTTGAGCTTGATGTGATAGAGGTGGCTGAACTTATTGAGACGCCGCTAAGTTTATTGCTTGATCCCACTATTCGGAAATCAGAAATTTGGCATTTTGAAAACTATGGCGAGCGCAAAATTCCCTTCTTTGAAATTTTTGGGCACAAAGTGTGGGGGGCGACAGCCATGATTTTAAGTGAATTTTTGGCTTTGTTAGAGAACAAATTTGAATAAACTACTATAAATTAGCTATGGAAGATTTTATTGGAAGCGCTCCCCCCACTCAAATACTTTTTTTAATGAGTGTTCCGTGTGTAGGGGCGATGCTGTTAGGGCTTTTTATCTTTTTTTCAGTCAATCGGCGGTCGAAAAAATCAGAGATGAAATTGGGTATTCCTCCAAAGAAGGAAGGCAATTCAACGGCTGATTCATCGATGCCCTCTACTTTTTCTCCGAAGAAACAGCTTGCCTCACCTGCAATGCAAACTGCCCCTGAGTTAAACTTAGATGTTATCGGTAAGAATACAGAGACAGAAGTAGAATCGATAGGTTTAGAAAACGATCAAGAAATCGATCTCGCAGCGAGATTGCAGAATTTTAGCGCATTCCCTGAGGATGACTCAACCTTATCACCACACCAAAATGAGCTATTACGATTGTTACGCCACCCCCAATCCGAACAACTCATTGTTGAGATTGCAGGTAGGCAATACACAAAGCTCGCCGATGTTCCTGATAAAGCACTTGGGCAGTATATACTAGAACTTACGGCGCATTTATTAGCATTTACAAACGGGATGATTGTAACGAAAAGTGGAATTAAATCTTTTCCTGCTCCCCAAACGGGAATTGTTCCCAAGCCTATAAAAAGCCGGCATTCAGCGGTACCTTCCCCCCCGGTATCTCAAACAAAGTCTGTACCTTCGCCCCCGGCCCCCCCAGAAGTAGAGAATACGCTTCTCTCTTCCTTGCGGAAGAATTTGTCTGAAGACGACTCAAAACCCCAAAAGAGCGGCTTTTTTAGCGTAGTGAACCCTGCCCCACAGCCAGCAAGTTTACCGTCGCTCAATTTAGCGGATGAGATTAATGATATTGTCCAGGATAGATTGCGTTCTTCTCCTTTGGAACAGCACCATCAAATCAGTATTGTTTCCGATCCGGGTGGTGGTATTCGGATTAGAGTCAATCAACATTCCTATAGCAGTCCCGACGAAATTCCTGATGCAGCGGTTCGAAATCTTATAAAGTCTTCTATAAAAGAATGGGAACGTCGTTAATCAATAGAAACCGGTTCAACTTTAAAGCGGTTATTGTTTCCCCGGACAAGTTTGCCGGTCGGTATTTGGGTATCATGCTGAAAAATGATCACAGCATCATGCTCTAAAACCCACTGCTGCCAGTACCGTTTACTTTCAATCGTCTCCAACGGTTCAATATCATAGGTTGTAACCCATGCTAACCGTTGAAATTGATAATGGAGCGTGGCAAGATCCGCTACAAAAACCATGGTTTGATCGCCTGTTTCTAAAATTACAACCTGATGAGCTCGCGTATGGCCTCGGGCAATGGCGGTGCGGACGTGACGGGTAATTTGTGTATTGCCACTGATCAAATTTAGGTGCCCACTCTCTTGCAGCGGTACAAAATTTTCGGCTAAATAAGTAGCTCTAGTACGCTCGTTTGGTGCAATAGCATCGGCCCACTCTAATCGCTGAACATAATATTGAGCATTTGGAAATGTAGGCACAATCTGATTATCCTGGAAGATTGTGTTACCCCCACAGTGGTCGCCGTGGAGGTGTGTGTTGATGACGATATCTATTTGTTCGGGGCGTATATCCAAGCGAGCCAGAGCATCTAACAAATCGCCTTCCGGTCGTTTTAGCCCGGCAATTTGCTGAGATTTTTCATCAAGCTTTCGCCCATAACCGGTATCGACCAAAATTAACTTGCCTTCGGATCGAATAAGAAGCGAATTGAGAGAAAATGGAACTCGATTATTTTCATCAGGGGGTAAACGCTTTTCCCATATCGTGCGCGGTACAAGTCCGAATGCTCCTCCTCCATCTGTCCAGAAAATACCATCACTGATAATATGGTACTCTAAATTTTGATTTTTAGGCACTCTCCACCTCTCTCTTTTGGATTCACTTTTATTTTAACTAGGGTTCCCGTTAATGGGGTTCAGATACGTACTTTTTTAACTTTACTTGAAACCACTCTACGAGAGCCGACTTTTCAGTTTCAGGCAAAAATGCTGCTTGAGCTGCGTAAATAATCATTTTGCATAGATCTTTAAATGGGACACCTGCACCGCCGCTTGCCATCAAGAATTCGTCAGTTAACGTTGTGTTGGATATGGATGGATCATCGGTGTTTACGGTAACTGGAATCCCCAATTGATAAAAGGCGTAGATCGGGTGTTGGGCTAATTTTGGGATCATTCCGGTTTGTAAATTGCTGGTGGGACAAATTTCAAGAGGAATTTGTTTTCGATTAAGCAGATCCATGATAGCAATATCTTCTCTAGCCCTAATACCGTGACCAATGCGCTCGGCTCCCAATTTATCAATGGCTTCTTTGATGTTTACGGCCGGTCCGGCTTCAGCCGCATGAATGGTTACATGCAGTCCCTTTTTTCTAGCCCACTGAAAAACATCGACGAATTTTGTGACGGGAAAATTTATCTCATCTCCGGCCAAGTCTAACCCTACAATGCCATTGTCCTGTCGATCAACCGCTATTTCTGCCAATTGACGTGCATATTGCGGTTCATGACGTCCAATTTGAACGATAAGTCGCACCTGAATTTCGTGATCTCGCTGTGCTTCCTCGGTTGCCTCAATGACCCAATCGGCTACGTCTTCAAAATTAAAGCCTTGGTTAAGTGCCAAGGCTACAGGGTTGAAGCGTAATTCAAGATACTTTATATTGTCATGGGCTGCATCTGCAACAGCTTCATAAGCGATGCGTTCCACGGCCTCACGGCTACTATAGAAGCGACGCAATAATTTGAATTTGGCTAAAAAATTGTGGAAATTGGGGGTATCGTCGGCGACAACCTGAACAAGAGGTCTTAGCTCTTCCGGACTCATGCTTGGCAGATCAACACCGTGTTCATGAGCAATTTCTGCTAGCGTCGTAAGCCGTAAACTTCCCTCAAGGTGGCGATGTAAATCGATCTTTGGCATGTTGAGGATAGTTGGCCTCAGATCTCGGGTATGATGATTAAACTTTTCTCTGGGTTTGATAGTTACTGACATTTGACAAATACAACGGCTACTTTCGTCACAGACTTAAAGGTTGATCTACAAAATCGAGATGTTAATAGTAAATATACGCTACGTGACTTCTTGATTGGCGTGCCACTTACATACGGCACTAACCTGTATATTCACGAATTAGCCAACTCCAATAACGCCAGGTTACGAGCAAGCCTATGGTCACACCGATAGTTAGAGGCACATAATGACTTATAAGCAGAAACCATGGTGCAAGAAGCCAGGCTGGAAAATCTTGAGGTGATAACGCTACTCGGGCCATAATTATATGCGATACAGCCCCTATAACAATAAAGGCGTTAGCTACATAGAAATAGCGATAATAAGGCGACATCTTCTCGACAGAGCCTAACCTTTGTGAGAGTTTGGCTAGAATATAAAAAAGGTAGATGACCGATAGCGTACCCAGTACGCTTAATATCGTTACATCAGCACTCAAGAGCGGTCACCCCCAATCATAAGTCGTAATAAGAAAAAACCTGCTCCGCTTAAGACTAGCCCTCCGGCAAAACGTAATAAATCTGCCCAAAAGTTTCCTACAATAGAAGGCACGTTGCCTGCGTATATAATCGCAGCAATGGCAAAAGCTCCTATTGGGAACAGGAAGAGAGCGTAGTACGAGCGGCGGCCTGATTTTTTCTCATAAAACCGTCCGATCGCAAATAAAAAGAAAACTAGAACGCAAATGAGTCCCCAAATATAGATGGTTAGGAATAGAGAGATCAAGTTAATCAATTTTTAGTCTGGATGGGTAGGCTTTTGTTAGAAGTGACTTATTTGCTGTCTATCAAAGTCCACATTTAATAGCTCAACGCAAAACGCGTTCGTATTCATAAAGCGGTAGAGAAAATAGCAGCTCACGCTCTACCTTACTTTTTTACAAATGCTTCTACGAACGAGGCAGCCATTTTGCGTGGATTACCACTTAGTATGCCTTCTTGGCCTTCAAATTTTGATTGAACGTCAACTCCGTTTGTCGTGATATCATACTGCCTGATATCTTTGGCGTGATCGCTACCCCGCATTTTTAATACCAGTAGCGCTTTGCGTATAGCCGACTCAATTTCAACATACCGTAGTACAATATAGGAGTCGACAATGAAGCCGATACTGGAGTCTTGGATCGATTCGCCCAGTAATACGGGGCTTTCACGCGTCAACAGCGCGGTAAGTTTTTCGCGTTTAAGTGCATTAATAAACTTAAATTCCAGGCTTCGTAGTTCGATGGGGTCCTGAGCCAGCCGAGCAAAGTGACTCATGCTGTCTACTACCACACGTCGCGCACCCATTTCATCGATATGACTTTCTATTATACCCCCAACACTCTCAACATCGAGACGGCTTACTTCGGGGCTGGTCATAACAACTTTTAATAACCCTTTTTTTTCTAAGTCCTTAAAATCCCAACCGAAACCGGCCGCATCGTGGTAATACTGTTTGGGGAATTCTTCAAATGTAATAATCAGCCCTGGTTCATTATGGTTTACAATGCCGTGGTAAATAAACTGCATTCCCAACGTCGTTTTTCCGGTCCCTGGCGCTCCTTCAACCAGATTAGCCGTATCCCTTAAAAACCCGCCACCCAACATCTCATCAAGGCCGCTGATACCTGTACTTACTCTGTCCATCAGCGCATACCTCTAATAATATGATATACTGCCTTGACTCTAAAATGTCTATCTTCGCAGGCTGAAATAAATTTATCTACCAAGTTACGCATTTGTTCATCGGTAACAAGCTGATAGATGGGGGTATCGGCTAATAAGGTTTTTTGCATAATATCGTCTCGAACCAGTTCGTCTAATTCTGGCTCCACGGCAGTGACATTTCTTCCTGCATATTTAGCAATATTCTCAACCGTATCCGCCGTGTTTGGATTTTCATGAAAAAATCTTACCAGGTCCCACTTGATGAAAGAATTGACTTTTGTTTTTACAAAATCAAGCAGGACCGGATCCATGTCATCCATCAAACGGGCCGTGAAATCATCTTCATTTGAGGCCAAAGCTGCGTCCTCCTTAACATGGTCCGAAAACTCGGGCTGTTTTCGTTTACAGATTCCTATTTGTTTTCCAGATAGTGGCCTAAGTGGCTGATTTTTACCGGCCAAAATGTATGTCTGACCGATTTTGTCATTAATCTACAATAGGAATTGGTGCGTAACCCTACCGTATCGGGTAGCTTACGCACCATATCTCGTTTTTAGTTAGCCGTTATGCGCTGGTCGTCCGTATCTGTCTCATCGGATAGATATAAGTAATTCAAGTTTATCATTTTTGCAGATAATTTGCAACAGAACTCAAACGCATCTCTAACGTCTCGCACGCGACCGTTTTTTCTTCTTAGCGTTCTTTGAGCTTGCTTTATCATTGGGCGAGCCATCACTACCGTTCCCCATAAGTCCATCGGTTTTCATATGGCAATGCTTATATTTTTTACCACTGCCACAGTAGCATAGATCGTTTCGGCCCGGCGTTTTTTGTACCCTAATCGGTGTAGGTGTTTGGGGTGCAGCACCGGCCGTTTCTGCCTTTGGGGTGGCTGCTGAAGCGCTAGGGTGAATAGCTTGCATATTCTTAGGCTGTGGCGCTTTTTGAACCATAATTGTCGGACGATAGGCTCGATGCACAACTTCGTCCTTAATGGTATCGCGCAGTTGGCCAAACATCTCATACCCTTCTTTTTGGAAAGCCACAAG
>JAGRBZ010000241.1 GCA_020433805.1 Anaerolineae bacterium | reverse complement strand
TAATTTTCAGGGGCAAGGTCTTGGTGGCGGCCTGATGAAATTTGCTGAAACAGTCGCCAAAGAAAAAGCGTATTCTGAATTGTGTCTGGCAACCCACGTATTGTTAACGGAGAATGTAGCGCTGTACAAGCATCTTGGCTGGTCGGAAATCGAGCGCGATGCAGTTCGCGTCATGATGAAAAAAGAAATCGGTCGATAATGTGATACGGGTATCGACAGGCGCAGTTTACGCCGGGGGCGGTTGGACAAAAAGTAAGTTGCTTACGATGCACTTAGGATTGGCAAAACAAACAACTTCCGCATAGGTCATTGCGAGGAGGAACGACGAAGCAATCTCCGCGTTCGGAAGGGGAGATTGCTTCGCTTTGCTCGCAATGGACATGCCGAACTTAATTATTTTTCGTTTTTTCCGAGCGTAACCATGTCTCAAGAGCTAATTCAAATCACGTGCTGTTTAAGCGTCTGCTTTTTTTTAGCGGCGTTGATATTTCTGCCGACTTGGGTTTACTTTGTTGACCCGACCCGGCGGCTAAAGAAGCAAGAGGCCCAAATAGCAGAAACGCTGGGCTGGCCGCCCGTTGCCAAGCAGGGACAAATCTGGTTTAAGACAAATTGGTACCAAACCCAGCTCGATGATGGGCGGCGCGTCGCTTTCACGCCCTTGCTCCAGCACCGGAAAACGCCCGGCTACGGAACGATGGGGCGCGGGACCGCAGCGGTTTATGTGGGGCGTCTGGCGGTTGAAGTGCTGCTTGATGCACCATTGGATGTCGTTTGCTACAGTCATTGGGTTGTGCCTAACCACAGCAGCGCTTTTGCGCAGACGTTTCAAGGCACCCATGTAGAAAACATCCCGGCCAGAACCCGGCAAGCCATGCTCGAATTTACCCGGCAACATGGCAACAAATTACGCCTGCGGGATCGAGCCACGGCCAAACTCTCCATGTTTCCCGCCGGGGTTTTAGATGAAGCCTCCGTTTTGGTGGCTCACGAGTATTATCTTCCTTCCGAGTTGGCTGCAGAGTCGATCCAGGAGAAGGTCGTCGATTTGATCGACGTTGCTCGGACTTTGGAGGAGTAGTTGTTTGGATGAGTGTGGACGTAGGGAGGGGGACGTGGGACGTGAGGATTTACGTCCTACGTTCCACGTCCTGCGCAAAATCCCTCTCAAACCTTTTGCGGCAAAGTGAGGTATGCTATACTTGAAGTATCTTCGTTTTTCGACTTCGCTTTGTTACCTACTATTCCTACCGTCGAACCATAAGCTTTGTTTGTTGAAAAATTAATCAATCGCCCTAGCCACATGTTGATCAAAATACTGGCGTAAAGATGTACAAATTCTTTTTCAGTTAGAAATAGTTGGCCAGCCTATAGTCGTTTCCTGTCTAAAAATGTACCATTTTCTGTTTAATAAACATATAGTTTTAGGAGATACCAATATGTCTGTTTATATTGAATATGAAATGAAGGATGGAGAGTTTGTATTAATTGAAGGAGATGAACAAAAACTTAGTGGTGTCACAAAAGCAAGTCGGGATAAAGAGGGAAATATTGTTAAGAAATCACGCCAACCTTTTCCTTATGCGTTTAAAGGTTTGCAAGCCTCTATTGAAGCAATATCAGAGCAAATCCGTAGAATGGATCCAAACAGAATGCCTGATGATATTGAAGTAAGTTTTGGGCTAAAGACTGTTGGTGAGGCTGGTGATTTGGTAATTGGCAAAGCTGATACTGGAGCGAATTACCTGGTCAAACTGAAATGGTCGAGGTTAAATCGATGAGTGGTGAGGAAGTCAAATTAGAGTCCGAACCACAGACTGAAAATGAAATAGAGCTTACACCAGAGCAGAAATCCGAAGAGGAGAACGATCTATCCAAGCCAGAAACGGATGTGGATATTTTACAGGAAATGCGTGATAAACTAAAACGAACGATTGATGGATATTTCGATGAGATAGCTGAAACATTGTACTACAACTCACAACTTCAAGAGGATCTATTTTTTCGTCTTAAAGATGCAAAAGATTTACTGCAACAAAGATATAATGCGGAAGAAAATATAGGCCGTGTTGAATTTGAAGTAAAACGTGTTGGAGCTGTAGTTGCGAAAGAAAAACAGATTCAACTTGGAGAAAAACGTCTCAGTTGGATAGTGCCAAGTTTAGTTCTTGCTTATATAATTATAATTATTGCCACAATTTTTTGGGGGGGACAAATCTGGACCGACACAACTCAAATTCCAATCATAGGCGTTCCTTTATCAGTATTGGTTTGGTCGGCTATCGGTAGCTTGGCTGCCATTTTGTATCGTTTTTATACTCAAAAACCAAAAAAAGTTAGTGATGAAGTTAAATGGTTAATTGCACGACCTGTAATTGGTATTATTATGGGGGCATTAGCTTACGTTGCTATTATTTCTGGACTTCTTATTTTTGGCACAACTGTGGGACAAGAATTTGATATTAATAACGCAAGACCTCAAACACTATGGCTCGTAGCTTTTCTTGGTGGTTTCAGTGATAAATTTTTTGAAACCATAATTGATAATGTAATGGGACGATTTTCAAATGAAACCAAGAGAGAAGATTCAGGAAATGGTAGGGAAAAGAGTAGCGTAACGGTAATCGGTTAATATGATAATTGTTGACTAAGAATAATTTTCAACCAAACAGCCCAACCTTTAGGCAATGATTCTAAGGGCAATAGGAAAAAGCGCTTGGCGAGATAAAACGTTGAGTAAACTGCTATAGGAGGTAAGTATGGATACTGAAGGCCGCTATGAAGTCGTTGAAGAAAATCATGGAGAGGGTGGATTCGGTAAAGTATCAAAGCAAAGAGACAAGTTTCTCGACAGACTCGTTGCTGTAAAGGAACTGAACCTATTATCGGACCAGTCATCAAGAGAGCGATTTGATAGAGAGGCACGCACACTTGCTAAAATGTCACATCCCAATGTGCCTGCAATCTATGATGTTAAGTTTTATGAAGATCAGATGCGCATTTATTTCGAGTTTATAGAAGGTGAAACTTTAAGATCAATAATTGATAATAGTAATTATCCAACCGTAGAAGAAGCCCGCCGTTGGTTTTCTCATGTTGCCTGGGGGTTAGGGCATGCACACTCATTGGATATTATTCATAGAGATGTTAAGCCAGATAACATAATAATTTCCTCCGACCGTCGTGTTGCATTCCTCGTTGACTTTGGGATAGCACTCACCGCAGATGAAGTTGAGACGATTACCAAGAAAGGTTATGTAGTGGGTACACCAGCATACATGTCTCCAGAGCAGCGTGCGGGAAGAGACCTAACCCCCGCCACCGACTTTTACTCCCTTGGGATAACATTATACGAGACTATTGCGGGCCATCTTCCACAACCTGGTGATTATCAAAGCCTTGCAGACGCGAATGAAGCTATACCACCAGCAATTGATGATCTTATTAAGAGTTGTCTTCAAACTAATCCCGAAGATCGTATCTCTTCAGCAGGGGATTTCGTATTCCAAATAAAAACAGCAGTACGATCGGACGCCCCTTTGTCGCAACTTTTGACAGAAGGGAGATTACACGAACTTTTGTTAGCCATCCGTCCGCTATCGGCTGAAGATTTTACAAATAAACCAATTGGCCAGAAGCTCTTGATAATAAACCGCCTCAAGGATTTATTACGAATTGATAAACCTGAGCTGTCACGTGCCACCGTCGAATTGATCGAGGTATTAGTGCGGGTAGCTCGTCACGAAACTTCTGCGGATTATAGAAGTATAGTAGATGCCGCATTCGAGTGGGGATTCGAAAAATCCTATGGCGAAACTTGGCAGGGCAACCAGACGATTCGTGACTCTCTTGTCCGGACCTCAAAAATTGCCCATGCAATAGCTCATCAAGTTTTGGCTGAATCTTATTTAGCCTTCACCGACAAGGTTGGCCTTGAGAAAAAACCAGGCTGGTATTATCATGATCTTCGTGAACTAGCAATGTCTTTGCTGGCTAATCCAGAATGTGGTGAAGTAGCTCAGAGACTTGCTGAGATTTATGATAAGGTAAACGAAATTAGTCATCAGCGTGTTGATGAGGATTAAAGAAAAATACTTCATTTTATGCTGAGAGGATGTACTTTACCAAGGCCCACCATAATAAAAATTTCAATCGGAATTGATAAGCTACGCAATTATTGAAGTTGTAAGCAAAAAAACACTATAAGGCTTAAAAGAATCGTTTCACCTACCTTATTAATCCGTTTATTTAAGCGTTAGAGCACTGGACGATCTTTAAATCTACACTCCACCTACCTAATACCACAGATCATATTCCATCCAATGTACAAGTCTTATGAGTTGATAGATAAACTCATCCGTCATTTAGAGAGACAACCCAATGGCCTTCGAAATGCCCATCTACAGCCTCTATCACATTCACGCTACCAAAGCCGAGCCGGCGATGCTTTTGGTGCGGATTATGCGTCCGGCCTATCGGAATGCGGTTCAACCGGAGGAAGATGGGGCGTATCAGCAGGAGGATACGCGGCGGGCGCGTCTGCTGGAGGCTTATCAAAGTAAGCATCGGGCGACCTATGGCGAGCGCTGTACGTTGACGCTCTACGGCATTTGTGAGGGCGAGCCGCCGGGGGATATTCTGTATGAAGACCACGGGCAGGTCACGCTGGGGCTGTGGGTGGCGGCCACGAGCGATGGCCAGCCGTGGATATGGCTCGGCGTCGCGCCGACGGAGGAAGAATTCTTTAGGGAGTTCGAGACGAATTCATTGTATGCCAGCACGCGTCCGCAGCGTCCGGCGCAGCAAGTGACCGCCTACTTTATCACCGAAGCGGACGAGGCCGGTTTGCGTGGTGAGGATGCGTAATGTTTAGCGGTCGAGCGAGTTGAATTTGATAATTAGACAGAATTTACACGATTAAAAAGATTTTCATCCATTTTATCTTGTACATCCTGTAAATTGTGTCTATCGTAGTAACCTGATCTCGAAAATAGAACCATCCCATGTCATTTCGCAGCGCAGCGGAGAAATCCCTGTGAAAATACACATAAAATCTATTCGATGGGGAAAGTTTAACGCCACAACGCTTATTGTTCCCGGCAAACGCTTCATTACTTGAAATATCTGAGGGATTTCTTCGCCTTCGGCTACGAAATGACAGGTGCACCTTTAATTATCGAACTAAGGTAAACAAATTAAACACCGAGTAGCGCTTGGTTTTTAACCGGTATGACTGGAGAAGTTTGTGAGCATCACTGAAAACAACTATATTTACGGCCTGCACGACTCCGGCGGCGAAGCCTTGATGCAAGGCAAAGGCTGGGTGGTGATTACCGAAGATGTTGGACGCAATCCTAACGACACCAGCGGCGCAAACTATGCGTCCATTGCCCAACAAGGGTTAACCGTAATTTCGCGATTAAATAATGGTTATGGGTCAACCGGCACCATTCCTATGCCCCAATATTACCGTGATTTTGCTGTGCGCTGTGGCAATTTTGTCCAAGCCTCTACGGGCTGTAACATTTGGATAATCGGCAATGAGCCAAACCTGGAGGCCGAGTGGCCCGATGGCAATCCCATTTTCCCCAGCGATTACGCGGCTTGTTACAAACTTTGCCGCAACGAGATTAGAAAACGGCCCGGTCACCAGCAAGATTTAGTGCTGTTGGCCGGCCCCGGTCCCTGGAACGCCACGGTAAAATACGCTACCAATCCCACCGGCGATTGGGTGCAATATTTGCAGGACCAAATCTGGGGCGTCCAAAAATTTGAAGATGTTGACGGCGTAGCCCTGCATACCTATACCCACGGACACAACCCGCAGCTCATCCGCTCGACAGAAAAGATGGAGCCGCCGTTCGAAAACAGACATTACAATTTCTGGGCCTACAAAGACTTTCTGAACGGCCTGCAAATGATGAACTTTATCGATAAACCTATTTACATTACCGAGACCAATGGTAACGATAAAGATTGGCCGGGAGGCAACAACGGCTGGGTAAGAGAAGCGTACAAAGATATCAACGCCTGGAACCAACAAAATCCAAGGCAAGTCATTCGCTGCCTGGCGCTATTTCGCTGGCGCATCGACTGGCTGGGGTATTCTATTGAGGACAAACCGGCCGTGCAGGAAGATTTTAAAGGGGCGGTTCAAAAAGGCTACACCTGGCACGATAAAATAGCCCCCCCGCAGCCTCCGCCCCAAGATATTGCCCTTGCCTTCGCCCGCCAAACGGCAACCCATCTGCAAGCCGCTGTTGCCAGCAACCAGCAAACAATCAACGCATTAACTGACACCGACAATGTCGAAGAAGCGCTAACCTATGCGCATGATACCGCAACCCATCTAACGGCGGCTACCGAGAGTAACGAAAAAACTTTAGCAATATTGGGTCAAGACGGCCATAATCCCGAGGCGATGCAGCAGGCTCGTCAAACCGCAGCCTATCTCAAGTTAGCCACCACGACCAACAATAACACCATCGCCGCCTTAACCGCCAAAAGGTAGGCTTATTTTCAGACACGGGTGTTATGATGAGAGCCTATGACGAGAAGGACTTAAACGAACTACTTGAGGTGTGGTACTCCGCCTCGCAGGTTGCTCACCCGTTTCTTGACGAAGCGTTTTTTGAACAAGAGCGCCACGATATCGCGGCGCTCTATCTCCCCAAGGCGGAGACGTGGGTCTATGAAGTTGATGGCGCGGTTGTGGGCTTTATTTCTCTCATCGGGAATGAAGTCGGGGGCATCTTTGTCGATCCGCAATACCACGGGCAGGGCATCGGTCGGGCCTTGATGGATAAAGCCAGAAGTATCACAGATGTCTTAGAGCTTGATGTCTTCGACGATAATCACGTGGGGCGGAGGTTCTATGACATGGTTGGCTTTCGCCGGGTGGATGTCACTGTGCATGAAGAAACGGGCTTTAGGCAGATTAGGCTGAGGCTTAGCGACTAACGTTAGCTTTCAAGAAATACGGCCTTAACGGATATTTTAGGGGCCACAGATGGACACAGATGTTCACGCATAACCTGATCTCGGAAATAGAAACATCCCATCCCATGTCATTTCGCAGCGCAGCGGAGAAACCCCTGTGACAATACACATAAAAGCTGTTCGATGGGGAAAATTTAACGCCACAACGCTTATTGTTCCCGGCAAACGCTTCAGTATTTGAAATATCTGAGGGATTTCTTCGCCTTCGGCTACGAAATGACATGCGGGACTTTAATTATCGACCTCAGGTTGATAGCATCAAATTTTGATAAAAATCTATGCGTATCAGTGTCTATCTGTGGACAAATCTTTACATTGTTGCTATAAACAACACTACTTCTCAAGGAATTACTATGGGATCACATCCAATCAATCTTACCATTCGATTTTTGTTGGAATTGGCGGCGCTGGTAACGATGGGCGTTTGGGGCTGGCGGCAGGGGGAAGGTTGGCTGCGGTTTGGGCTGGCGTTGGGTATCCCCATCATCGCTGCCACTGTGTGGGGAACGTTTGCCGTGCCCGATGATCCGAGCCGTTCAGGGAGAGCGCCTGTGGCGGTCCCCGGCGTTGTTCGGCTGGGTATCGAGCTGATGTTTTTTGGCCTGGCACTCTGGATGCTCTTCAATTTAGGCTATGTAACGCTCGGATGGATTTTCGGCATCATTGTGGCACTGCATTACGTTACTTCCTATGATCGCATCTTGTGGCTCGTTACGAAATAGTGTCAGGACTTTACGCAGGTGACTGGCACTTAATCGCAGTAATTGTAGCGTTAGATACCTCGCAATGTTCTCTATTTGAGCCAAAGTGCCAGTCACCTGAGCAGTTACACCATCGGTTTAAAGAACTTGTCATTTCTCTTTGGTACTCTATAATGACAGCGACCTTGACGGTTGATGCCCAAATACCCGCCAAGCTTCATCATCCAACCTTCACGCTTCTCAATCTATAGCCATCCTCCCAGATTCTCCAACTGCCACACGTAAATGGGTGCGTAATCATCCACGCACCCAATAGACAATCAGGAGGCCAGATATGACAATCACTATCAAACCCATTGCACTCAAACACACCAAAGCATTTCACCAGGCGCTCGATCAGGTCGCTCGCGAGCGGCGCTATCTGCTGCTGCTGGAGTCGCCGCCGTTGGACCATATCGAGCAGATCGTTCGCTATAATATTGAAAGGAATGCGGTTCATTTTGTGGCGCTCGATGGCAAACAGATGGTAGGCTGGTGCGATATTAGACCATACACCACGCCAGGGCTGACGCATGCCGGCGAACTGGGGATGGGCGTAATCGCCGCGTATCGACGGCAGGGCATTGGCTATCGCTTACTGGAGGCCACCATCAACAAAGCCCTTGCCGACGGTCTAAGCCGCATCGAGCTAGAAGTGTTTGCCTCGAACCACGGGGCCAAGGCGCTCTATGAAAAGTTGGGGTTCGAGCAAGAAGGCGTCAAGCGGCAGGCCCGTTACCTGGACGGCGTATGGGATGATTTGATTATGATGGCGTTGCTGAAGGCTACGAAGTAAAGGATAGGAGTTTCTTGTAGGTGGTTGGAGGTTGGTAACTGGTAACTGGAGATTAGAGATTGGAGACTGGAGATTGGATAACTTAATCCACCTTTATCTATTGCTGACCACACCTGTGCAATTTATTTAAGTCCGAAATCCAATCAACGATAGCTCTGCACTAAACCGTGGTGAAGAAAAATTTAGACAGGATTAACAGGATTTACTTAATTTTGATAGATAAAATCGTGATAATCATGTCAATTCTGTCGATTACTTTATCGGTTTTTCGTCGTTCTCACCTCTCCACGGTTTAATGTTGTGCTACCCAACCAACAAACGATCCAACCAACAAACCAGGAGTTCCGATGCATATCAGAGTAGTACCCCCCAATCCGGCTTGGAAAAGCGATTTCGAAACGGAGGGGAAGCGCATCACCCAAGCTCTGGGCGAGATTGTGGTTGTTCTGCATCATATTGGCAGCACCTCTATTCCGGGTATCTATGCTAAGCCCATCATCGATTTTCTGCTGGAGGTCGATGATATTGCCCGGCTGGATGATAAGCAGCCGGTTATGGAACAGCTTGGGTATGAGGGATTGGGTGAGTTTGGCATTCCGGGCCGCCGCTATTTCCGCAAAAACAATGCAGCGGGTGTCAGAACCCATCAAGTACACGCTTTTCAAGCGGGCAGCCCGGAAATCGAGCGCCATCTGGCATTTCGCGATTATATGATCGCCCACCCGGCGGCAGCCCAAAACTATAGCGCCTTAAAACAAAAGCTGGCCGAAGCCCATCCCTACGACATCGAAGCCTATATGGACGGTAAAGATCCTTTTATCAAAGAGCATCAGGCCAAGGCGGTCGCGTGGTATCGTGATAAGCAAACGTAACGACAGCAGCGAAGCCGGATGAAGCATCACGCGGGACTGTTGTATTCCAAAGAGATAAGTCAGACGCATGGATACGCCTCTGCTACAAACAAAACTTTATATCCCGGCTACCCGGTCTAACCTTGTCACGCGCCCGCGATTGATGGAGCGACTGAATGAAGGGCTGCCGCGCAAATTGACTCTCATCGCCGCCCCGGCCGGCTTTGGCAAAACCAGTTTGGTGAGCGATTGGGTGCAGCAGCTTGATTTGCCGGTTGCCTGGTTATCCTTGGATGAAGGCGACAGCGAACTGCCTCATTTTTTGAGCTATATGGTTGCAGCTCTGCAAAAAGTGGATGGGGATTTGGGGCAAACGCTCCTGCCTCTCCTGCAGCTATCCGATCCGCCCCCGGCCGAAACGCTTATGACGCTGCTGATTAATGATATTGCAGCGCTTAAACAAAGGCTTCTTCTGGTTTTCGACGATTACCATCTCATCCAAACCCTTGCTATTCATCAGGCGCTCGCGTTTCTGCTCGATCGACTGCCGCCCCAACTGCACCTGGTTTTCATCAGCCGTGAAGACCCACCCTTTCCCCTGGCTCGGCTGCGCGTCCGACGACAAATCAGCGAAATCCGCAGCCGCGATCTGCAATTCTCGCTCGATGAAGCCAGGCAATTTCTCAATCAAACCATGCGGCTCAATCTTCTGCCGGAGGCCATTGCCACGCTAGAGCGGCGCACGGAAGGGTGGGTTGCCGGTCTGCAAATGGCCGCCATCGCCTTGCAGTCCTACCTCACGATGGGTGACCAGGCTAATCCCACCGATTTTGTTGAAACCTTTGCCGGGGATGATCGCTACGTGGTCGATTATCTCATCGCCGAGGTGCTGGAGCTTCAGCCGCCGCACATCCTCGATTTTTTGCAGCAAACGTCTCTCCTCAAACGCTTTACGGCCCCGCTGTGCGAGGCGGTCACCGGCCAAGCGAACGCGCAGGAGACACTAACCTATTTGGAAGAGGCTAATCTGTTCCTGGTGGCGCTGGACAACCGGCGGCAGTGGTATCGCTATCATCATCTCTTTGGCGACTGGCTGTATCATCGGCTAAAACAAACCAGCCCCCAGCAGTTGGCTCCGCTGCATCACCGCGCCGGCCGGTGGTATCAGGCGCAGGGTTTCACCGATGAGGCAATTGCTCACGCCCTGGCCGGTGAAGCGTACGAGGACGCGGCCAATCTCATCGAAGAAATAGGCTTGACGATGATCGGTCAGGCCCGGTTAAGTCGCCTTCAACAGTGGATTACGTCCTTACCCGAAGACGTCATTGCGGAGCGGCCCTATCTCTCCGTGCTGCCGGCCTGGATTAGCGCTCTACATCGGCAGGCGGACCAGACCGAGCGCCATCTCCGGCTGGCCGAGTCCGCTGCCAAAAACCTGAAAGAAAACGGCCCTCTTAACGCGGCAATTGCCTGCCAGATAGCGATGCTGTGGGGATACGTTTGCCGGCTGCGGTACGATCTGCGGGCCTCAATTCGCCATATCGAGCAAGCTATCCAGTTTTTGCCCGATGACAATGCTTTTCTATCATGCACCGCCTATCTCAATCTGGGCGGCACTTACTGGGGATTGGGGAACTTCACCGCCGCCGAAGGTCCCTTGACCAAAGCACTCACCTTTCTCGATTTTTCGACTACGAGCTACCCGGCTTTGGCTGCGTCCGGCTTTCTGACCAATAGCTATCTCCAGCGCGGCCAACTGCGCGAGGCGGGGAAAGTGTGTCGAGACGTGGCCCAAGCGCTGCCGCGTCACCGCCGCCCCCCTCCGGCGATGGCCTACCTGGCCATTGAACAAGGCGCGTTGTTGTACGAACAGAATGATCTGATGGCGGCGGAAGAAACTCTTTCCCAGGCCGTTCAACTGGGCGAAAATCTCGATCGGATCGTTAACGTTGGTCGGGCGCTGCTAATACTGGCCCGGATCAAACAGGTGACCGGCCACGATGACGATACGGCGGCTTTGCTGGAACGCGCCGCCACCAAACGCCCGCCAACGGCAGCCGAGTTCGATCACTGTCAGGTTCGGCTGTGGCTGGCTCAAAAGAATGATAAGGCCGCCGGTCGGTGGGCCGAGGCCTATGAGGCGCAGCGTGGCGAAGAAAGGCCGTGGCATATCTTGAACGAATTGACCCTGGCGCACGTGCTGCTGGCCGACAACCGGCCTGAGCGGGCTATCGAGATCGTAAGTCGTTGTGAAGCAATGGCCCAAGCCGCTGAGATAACAGGTTGGGTCATTCGGAGTTTGATTTTCAAAGCGGTGTGTTATCAAACGGTAAGCCATATCGAACAGGCTCTCCGTTCGCTCCAACAAGCCCTCGCCTTGGCCGAACCGGCAGACTACTGCCGCACCTTCATCGACTACGGATTGCCGATGCAGCAGTTATTGCAGCAGGTCACCGCTCAGGGTATCGCCCCGGCCTACGTTGCCCGCCTTCTAGCCGCCTTTCCTGATCAAACACAAGCTCTGCCCGTCGTCAATCCAACACCCAACAGCCAACCGCTCATCGAGCCGCTCAACGACCGTGAACAGTCCATCCTCCGTCTGATGGCCGCCGGTCTCTCCAATCGAGAAATTGCCGATCAATTATATCTTTCGGTTAATACCATCAAGTGGCACTCCTCCAATATCTACGGCAAATTGGGAGTTAAAAAGCGGGCCGAGGCTGTAGACAGAGCGCACGAGATGGGAATTATGTGAGCTGATAATCAGTTACCGCCCAAACGGGTGGTGACCCACCATACTTTTTATCGTTACACTGTTCTCATCCGAAAGGGAGGTCACAGTGTAATGGATACACCCCACGCTTCCAACAAAACATCTTTTTCCCCCAGCGATTATGAAATCCGCATCGAGGGAAGGCTTGGCTCGCAAATCGCCGCCTGGTTTGAAGATATGATCCTCGCCGTCAACGAAGAGACCCACCCACCCCAAACTATTATCCAGGGCACGATTGTCGATCAGGCAGCCTTGTATGGGCTGATCAACCGCGCTCGTGACCTGGGGTTGACCTTGCTATCGGTTAAACGTCTAGATGAGACAGAGAATATCGCGCTTCAATCTTTGACTAGCGATGCTGCTGACTCTATCGAGAAGCACCAATCGGCTAAAAACAGTTAATCTATGTAGCGCATCTGTAAAAAGAAGGACTTGTATGATTAAGTAGGTATGAGGTAATCTCAGAAAGAAAGAGAGATTAACTCAGGGCAACAGAGAGGAGAA
>JAGRBZ010000240.1 GCA_020433805.1 Anaerolineae bacterium | reverse complement strand
GCCAGCCGTTCGGTGCCAAGCGGCTACTGCCAGTGGCTGACCGGCGATGATCAGACCTCCGTGGCGACCAGCATCGCCGGGCCGGAGCATTGGGATTTGCGCGATCTGGTGGTGGTGGTCAGTCAAGAGCATAAAGCGGTCGGATCGACCGGTGGGCACATCTTGGCTGCGACCAGCTCGCTTCAACGAGCACGGGTTGCCGGGGTCGAGGAGCGGCTGGCAGCGTGTCGACAGGCGTTGTTGGCACGAGACCTAGCCGCAATGGGGCCGGTCATCGAACAAGATACGGTGATTATGCACGCCGTGATGATGTCGGGCCGGCCCCCCTTGTATTACTGGAATCCGGCCACGATGGCGATCATTATGGCGACTCAACAGTGGCGGCGCGAGGGGCTACCCGTTTATTTCACTATCGATGCCGGGCCAAATGTTCACCTCATTTGCGAGGCACCCTATGCGGCGGAAGTTGAGGCAGTCGCCCGAAATATTGAAGGCGTACAAGACGTTTTATCCAGTCGCCCCGGTGGCCCGGCCCGGTTAATTACGTTTTAATCCAACTATTGCACAATGAGGAAAGTTAAAGAAAGAGACCTTTAACTTTTTGTTTGGCAATCAATATAGGGGTGGGTATAATATTGAGTCAAACCCCTATCGATTCTGAAAGGACCGGAAATTTTGACTGTCATCGCGTTTATCATTATTCTCAGCATCTTGATTTTTGTGCATGAATTGGGGCATTTCGTTGTCGCCAAACGGTCGGGCATTACCGTGGAAGAGTTTGCTATTGGTTTCCCGCCGCGAGCCGTAAAAGTGTGGCAAGACGAAGGCAAAATTACGCTTAATGGCCAGGAGTACGTTATTGGCCGCAAAGTGAACGTCTCGCGCCATATTCAGCCTGGTACCCAGGTGTATGCCGAAACCACAGTTGATGACAAAGGCCGTCCGGCTGTTACTCGCCTCAATTTGGTCGAAACCGATGCGCGAAGTCCGCAAAGCACGGAAGGCAGCGAAGCAAAATTATTCAATATGCTGAGCCGGGATACGGGCAAAATTCAAAACAGCGGCGATATCCCGGTAGCCACCGTCGATGCCATTGAAAAGCCGACGGAGTATTCGATCAACTGGATACCGTTGGGTGGATACGTTCGGATGGTAGGTGAGGAAGATCCGACTGCACCCGGCAGCTTTGCCAGTAAAAGCAAGCGGGTTCGGTTCGCGGTGTTGGTCGCCGGTTCGTTAATGAATCTCGTCACCGCTGTTTTCTTTTTTACGCTCACGTCGATGTCCGGCGTTCCTGAGCCGATCACCGGTACCAATGCCATGGGTGAAGAAACGCCCATCGCCCAAACTGTTGTCACCGAAGTGGTCGAAGGCACTCCGGCTGAAAGCGCCGGGTTAGAAGCGGGCGATGTTGTTTTGGGGGCGGATGACCTTGAGTTTAACCACGTTGGCGATCTTATTTATTACGTCAACGAAAATAAAGGCAATGAGATTACGCTGCGCGTTCAGCGTGGTGAAGAGGAGTTTACGACCTCTTTGACCCCCCGCGTCGATCCCCCGGAAGGGCAAGGCTCGATGGGTGTGGGCATCAGTTATGAAGGCATCGAAAGCGAAAAAACGTACTACCCGCTGCCCACGGCAGTAGTTAGAGGTTTCCGGCAAACTGCCGAGTACATCGGTTTGACTTTCTACCTACCTATTGCTATTCTCAGGGATGTTATTCCGGCTGAGGCGGCTCGGCCAACCGGCCCGGTAGGTATCTATCAGCAAACAGGATCGGCTGTTGATGCTGCTGTGGAGTTGAACTGGTGGTTCCCTATTTTGTGGCTGACCGCTATTTTGAGTACCGCTCTCGCCGTAACAAACTTACTTCCGCTGCCGGCTTTGGATGGTGGACGCATTCTCTTTGTGATTATCGAAGCCATTCGCGGCAAACGGATTGCTCCTGAAAAAGAAGGAGCCATACATTTTATTGGGTTGGCGTTACTCTTGATGTTGATGTTAGTGATCAGCTATTACGATGTCAGTAACCCCATCCCCACTATCGATTGGGGTAATCTATTCTAATGTCAGAAGGACAATCATGCCCTGTTTGTCAGGAACCTGTAAAACCGGGTTGGCGTATTTGTCCAAATTGTGGTCACGAAAATACGAAATTACTAACGCAAATTCGCTGTCGCGTTTGCAGCTTGCGGGCATCGGCCAAACTCACCGTTTGTCCGCATTGTGGGGCTAAATTAGAACCAAAGCCGGCACCCTATTGGCAAATCAGTTTAGGCATAATAGTGGTCGTCGGCTTAATTCTTGGGATTACGCGATTTGGTCCGGCCTTAGCGACCAGCACCCAACAGGTGGCGATGATCGTCAACCCGCCCACAGAGACCCTAACGCCAACTTTAACATCAACAGCTACAGCTACATCAACACCCACCGAGACACCGACACCCACGGACACCGCCACTCCTACCCCAACAGCGACCTACACACCTTCTGCCACGCCGACCGAAACCCAGACGCCGACACCAACCAACACCTTACAACCGGGTGAACCAACACCAACCGACACACCCACAATCACACCGACACCCACTCCGCGCTTTAAGAAGCCTTTGTTGCGCGGGCCGGAAAACGGAAAACTTTTTGGTCGGGAGGAAGAACTCATTTTGCGTTGGGAAGATATGGGAGAACTGGCTCCCAACGAGTATTACGCCGTGCGAATGAACTGGCAGCAAGACGGAGAATTAGCGTACGGCGGTACCAATGTTAAAGACACCTTTTGGGTAGTTCCCCAAGATCAATATTGGGGTTTGGCCGATGAGTTTACAGGCCGTGAATACGAGTGGTATATTTATATCGAAGAAATCGCCACCAATGAAGACGGCAAACAAGTTGGTCGTCCTATAAGCGAGGTTAGTGATTCCCTTACTTTCTTATGGCAATGAGACTTATGAGCAACACATTTAAACAAACCTTAGAAGAATTAGGCAGCGAGCCTAAACTGAGCAGCAGCAAACTATATACGCTCTCGCGGATGAGCCAGGAGGATTTGGCTACCTTCAAAGAGCTATGGCCGTCTATTCCTGTTCAACGGCGTCAAACCATTATTCAAGAGTTGATGGAGACTTCTGAGATCAACTTTGAGGTTGATTTTAATCCGGTTTTCTTAACCGCACTGGGCGATGAAGATGCCGAAGTGCGAACGACCGCTATAAAAAGCCTGTGGGAGTATGAAGAACCGCATCTCATCGCCCCTCTGATCCATCTTTTGAAAACCGATGAAACGGCTGCCGTTCGAGAAGCTGCCGCGTCCGCATTGGGAAAATTTATTTATCTCAAAGAGATCGAAGAGCTTGATTGGGACGAAGGCAATCTGGCCGAAGAGGCGCTGCTGCAAACCATTCACTCGGCCAACGAAGATTCGGATGTTCAGCGTCGCGCCGTAGAAGCCATCGCCTATTCCAGCCGAGAGGGCATCACAGAAATTATCGAAGCCGCCTACTACAATGACGACGAAAAAGTTCAGGTGAGCGCTGTATTTGCTATGGGCCGCAACGCCGACAAACGCTGGATTCCTTTAGTCCTTGAAGAGTTGGACAACAGTAATAGTGAAATTCGTTTCGAAGCGGCTCGAGCCAGTGGTGAATTAGAAGCCAAGGGGGCCGTAAACAAGCTAATTTTCATCATCGATGAAGATCCCGACTTAGAGGTTCAGGAGATGGCGATTTGGGCCTTAGGCCGCATTGGAGGCGATACGGCCCGTCAAGCGCTGGAAGCTTGCCTGGATAGCGATGTTGAAGCTCTGGCGATGGCCGCCGAGGAATCGCTTGATGAGCTTAACATCTTCGACGATGATTTAATCATGTACGATTTCGATGAAGACGATGAATATGATGAAGACGATTTCGATGATTTCGATCTTTACAGTACCAATGGAAATAACGGCCACAACGGCCATTAAGCCATAACCTATCCCCAAAGAACAAAAAGCATCTTGCCGTTTGCAAATCAATGAATTAATCGAGTAGGTTCCGGAGTGTCAAAGCTAGCTTTGTGATTCCCCGATTAATTTCTAAAACCACAATTGGTAAGATGCTTTTTTTGTCTCGTTAGTGACACGCAAAACGAATTCGCCAATTCGCGCCCTTTCCTCTAAAATTTCACCTCATGCTCAAAATTCGTCATCAACTCAAAACCTATCCGACGGCACGGCTGCTGTTTATTGTTGTTTTCAGCATTGTCTTTATCCTGTATACGCTCACGCTGGCTCCCGGAGTGGTCGGCGGCGATGCCGGAGAGCACCAACTGGCGGTACCGCTGTTGGGCATACCCCATACAACCGGCTATCCGCTCTATATTTTAGTCGGTAAGCTTTGGACCCTTCTCCTCCCCATCGGCTCGATGGCATGGCGGGTTAATCTCTTTTCAGCCTTGGGGGGAGCCTTAGCCGCCGGTTTAACCACCGTTGTTGTCTACCAACTCTCACGCGATATTTTTACAGCCGACCACTGGGTTGGGGCCATTGTCGCCGGTTTTGGACTGGCGTTTGGCCTAACCCTTTGGCAGTGGAGCATTATCGCCGGAGTTCGATCCTTTAACGTTTTTTTCTTTGCACTGCTGACACTTCAGGCTATTACATTCGCTCGACATATTAAACATAATCGACAGGATGCGGCTCAAACTACGCTTTATTGGCTAGCCTTTACGGTTGGCCTCAGTTTAGCGCATCACCGCACTACAGTATTCTATCTTCCATCGCTTATTCTTTGGATTTGGTGGCATGATCCGGGTCTCATCCGCCAACCGCACCGATTGCTGATATTGATCGTTCTCACCTGTCTGCCGTTGACCTTGTATCTGTTCATCTACCTTCGTGGTATCAACACACCACCCTACACCCACGAACAAATTACCGATTTTAAGAGCTTCTGGTTCTTAGTCGGCTCCGGCGACTCGACCGGTCTATTCCTTTACGTCGACCCTGTTTATCTCCCGGCTCGGTTGGCCTTTATCTGGCACGATATTTTGGCCCAACTTTCCCTGCCCGGCGTCGTTTTGGCCATAATCGGCGGATTTATCTTAGCCGTCCGGCGTCCGGCCCATTTTCTCTTTCAAAGCCTGCTTGTAATGCTGCTGCTGCTGTTTACTCTCGATTTTGAAGTCGTCAACCTCAATGAGGCTCCTACGTGGTATTTAATGCCGGCCTATTTCATCTTTGCCGTATGGTTGGGCATCGGTGTTAACGGGGTCGCCAGTTTTGTGGTAAGCATTATTGAATCACTCAACAAAAAAATTTCGTCCACCAATGCCTTAGGCACAACCCACTCTCTCCCTTTCCAATATCTCTTTGCCATTCACCTTTTTGCCGTCGCCATTTTCATCATCCTCTTAACAGCCACGCTGGGCCTACCTAATTGGCGCGTTCAATATGAAGCTGCTGTTCAGCCCTTAGACGACTGGCGACAGCTTCTACGCGGCACACAGGCCCAACGCTTCGTCGAGAGCAGCCTCCCCGATGTGGAGCCAAACAGCATCATCTGGGGCGACTGGGAGCAGTACACGCCGTTTAAATACTACCAGTTAATCCTCAACCAACGTAGTGACGTGACTATCCGAAACCCCCTCGACCGCTGGCCGGAGAAAGTCGCAGACGCCCGCGCCGCCGGGCAACCGATCTACTTTACCCGCAAACCGGCCGACCTTATCGGCACGCCCCATCTGAGCATGGTCGGGCCGCTCATCAAACTGAACGAAACACCCACATTTGAGCCGCCGACCAATATTACGGTTCTCGATGCGAATTTTGAAAATGAACTGGAGATTATTGGATACCGGGCTACAATCCTGCCCCAAAATACGCCGGGGGGCGCACAGGCCGGTCCGATTCTGCAATTGAACCTCTATTGGCGGGCACCACAAGCCACACAATGGGATTATGCCCTTTCGCTGCGACTCATCGATACCGGTGGCCAAGAAATCTATAAAAAGGATGCTACCCATCCCGTCCTTAGCAGTTATCCCACCTCGCTCTGGACTCCGGACGAGGTTGTTGGCGATTACTACGAACTGCCTCTCCCATCAGATGCTGAGCCGCTCACGGTCCAAATCCTGCCCTACCGCTCCGAGGCACCCGGTGTATGGCATAATCTTATCCTAACCGGAACAAACCCGCCTCAAGAAGGCATCTTTCTAGGCCCATTTTCGCCATCAGACGATCTATAGCGCGGATTATGTAGACAATCCTTTCAACTGTGTGTATAATGACCACGACCATGATTGATTTTCACATAACTTCTAACTACACGAAAAACACCCGGTATGAACAAAAAAGTTAAAATCGAGAGTCGACGTATTGTCTATGACGACTTTTTCAAGATTGAAGAGGCTTACGTGCGCCGAGAAGAGTTCGATGGGCAGCTTAGCGATCCCTTTCGAATTCTCAGTTTCGAGCGAGGCGACGGCGCAGCAGCCCTTCTGTTCAATACAGACACCCAGCGCGTCATCCTCATCAACCAATTCAGATACCCGACCTATGCCAATGGACAAGGCCCAGGCTGGATTATCGAGATTATTGCCGGCACGGTTGCCGATGGCGAAGATCCGCAAGAGACCATTCGCCGCGAAATCACCGAAGAAACCGGCTATCGCGTTGATGATATTACGCCTATTACAACATTTTATCCATCGCCCGGCGGCTCGTCAGAGCGGCTTTTTGTGTACTATGCCGAAGTGGATAACCGCCACAAAGTCGAATCCGGCGGCGGTTTAGCAACCGAACATGAAGACATCGAAATTGTAGAATACACGCTTCCTGATGCCTGGAACGCCTTAGCGACAGGCCAAATTGTCGATGCCAAAACAATCATTGCCCTGATGTGGTTACGAGAGAAGCTAAACGTTTAACTATGAACCAACAACAAAGCCAAAGCTATGATGCCAGCCAATTTGATCGTCCGTCGGTTACGACGGATGTTGTCGTTTTCAGTATTCTCGATGAGATGCTGAAAGTTCTTCTTATTAAGCGCAAAGTGTGGCCTTATGAAGATATGTGGGCCATTCCCGGCGGTTTTGTACAAATGGACGAAAGTCTCGACGAGGCTGCCTATCGTGAACTGGCCGAAGAAACCGGCGTCACCGACTCCGATGTCTACTTGGAGCAGCTCTATACCTTTGGCGAACCGGACCGCGATCCGCGCACGCGGGTTATTACCGTGGCCTACTTTGCCCTGGTCAGCGCCGATAAACTCAATCCCAAAGCTGCCAGCGATGCGAGTGACGTCCATTGGTTCTCTGTGTACGATCTACCGCCGCTTGCATTTGATCACGATAAAATTCTCGATTACGCCTTAAAACGGCTGCGCTACAAACTGGAATACACCGCCGCCGGCTTCCAGCTTTTACCCGAAAAATTCACGCTGCGCGAACTGCAAGACGCTTACGAAATTATACTTGGCACAAAGCTCGACAAAGGCAACTTCCGCAGCAAACTGCGCAAAACCGACGTGGTAGAGTCGCTTAGTGGCTATCGCAGCACGGGCGGTCGACCGGCCCGGCTTTATCGATTCCGCGAAGATGCCGTAGCCGAGATTAAAACCCGACGTCTCTTCCCCTAAAATTTTACAACCTTAAAAACTCTTATTGTAGTATTGACAAAAAGTAATTTTACTGTTATTGTTAGTGTAACAAAAACAATATAAACATCTCTTTTATTTTTATCCCCATATAGTGTAAAACAAACACTATTGCATAGTCAATAAACGCTTGTAAAGGAAATTTTGCTATGACACTCTTAATCGCTGCTCTACCTTTCTTTATCTTAGCTGCATTAACGGCCTTTATCTATCGGCAAAGACGCGTTAGCCTCATCCCCGAAGACGCTATCGCTGTAACCCTCGACAAAGACGGTTTTGTAAAACGTGTCTTACCCGGCGGTCGCCATCTCCTGCGCCCCTTCGAACGCATCGGCTTTACCGTCGAGACAAAAACAAAGCTCGTCAAAGGCCGCGCTACAACGATTACCACCAATGACGGTATCGATACCCACATCAATTGGTCCGGCACCTACGCCATCGATCCCGATCTCATCCCTGCTGCCGCCAACCGCAGCCAAAAACTGCGTGGCCTGCCCAATGCCGAAAAAGCCATCGGCCGCAACGTCGATCTCGTTCTGCGCAAGCTGGTTGGCAGCCATACCGTGCACGATCTGTTCAACCCAACCACGCGCGACCGCTTCGAGCGCCAATTGAGCCAAATTTTAATCGATCGCCTCAAACCCATGGGCATTGCGCTCAACGGTATCAATTTACAAGCAATTGAGCTGCCCCACGAAGTCGCTGAGGCGCTCAACAAAGCCAAAGCCATCGAAACCCTGGACGGTGCCATTCGCCTCCTCGATCCTACAACGCGTGAGGTCGTTCGCGGCGCATATCATCTCGATGAAATACTGCACTGGGATCAATACCTGCCGCTTCCGTCTCGGCTAACGATGAAAAGGCTTGATGAAGCCGCAGCGCATTAAAAGGCTCAAATCAGCGATCATCTAACGCATTAAACTCTTTAACTTTAACACTTTACCAACTTTAATAAAGCTGACGGCTGATAGCTGACGGCTGATAGCTGATAGCTAAGTGGTTACCAAGCCACAAAGTTTACGAAAATTGCAAAATTCGCAAACTTTGTGGCATTTTCCTTTCATCCCCCCCCTTACTTTTGCCCCATCCCGACCTTACAAACCAAATTTGGGACTAGACATTTACACGAATTGATGATACAGTAATTCGGTATTCTAACCCTTTCTAACAAGACCAACGTCGCTATCATTTCGATTTCGACGCAATATAGACCGTCAATTTTTGCCAAATGTGAAGCACCAACTAAACCTGTCTGTCTACGAGACATACTCGTAACCATCTTCTTTAATCACCACAGAAGTTATGTATTATTAAAATTGATGCTATACTCTCTACCGGATAAAGCATGAATTGACCTTTCTTCCCCAGGAGATCTGCCCATACGAGATTTTGACACCATTTGTACGACTTATGCACAAAGGAAACAACTCACAATGTTGTGTCAATATGGGATAACGACCTATCATCGGTAGCGCCACACATTCCCACACTGAGAAGTAAAAAAAGATTCATTAAAATTTTTTTCTAACACACTACGCTGTTAGAAAGTATTGCTAATTGAGTAGGTTGACCGATTTGTGGTAAAATACACAATCTTTTGCCTACGGCATTTGAAATATGATGGAGGAACAAATGCTATTTGAGAATGTTAGAATTGAGGCTGTAGAGTATGAATTGGCTCCAGAACGCGTAACCTCTGCTGACCTTGAGGAGCAATTCTCCGAAACGCTGGCTCGCTTGAAAATTCGGCCTGGCATTTTAGAAAATTTATCAGGAATTTACGAACGCCGCTTTTGGGAGTTGGGAACACAGCCCAGCGACATTGCAACCCGTGCTGCTCGTAAAGTTATTGAAACCGCCGGTATCGATCCTAACGAAATCGGCTGTATGGTAAATACGTCGGTGATGAAAGATTACATTGAACCGTCGGTCGCCAGTTTGATTCACGGAAACCTGCGATTACCCGACACCTGTATGAACTATGACATCGGCAATGCATGTTTGGGTTTTGTCAACGGTATCTTCAACATCGGCTTGATGATCGAAGCCAACATCATCAAACATGGCCTGGTGGTGGCCGGTGAGGCGGGACGCAGCCTCATCGAGAGCACCATTACCAAGCTTCAGGGCGAAGACGTTACCAAGCAGATTTTTATGGAAAATATTGCTACGCTAACGCTGGGCGAAGGCGCGGTAGCGATGATTTTGAGCCATAAAGATTATGCTACAACCGATCATCGCATTAACGGGGCTGTAAGTATGTCGGCAACCGAGCATAACCAGTTGTGTGTCGCCAGTTCAAGCATTATGCGCTCTTACCCCAGCAAACTCTTAACGGCCGGGGCCGGCCTTATCGCCAAGACCTGGAATTTAGCCAGTAAGACGTTAGAACGCTGGACCGACGATCAAATCGACCTGTATACCCCCCACCAGGTGAGCACGCACAATACCATCGCCGTTATCAAAGCCATTGGCGCGACAAGCTCCAAATTTAAGCTCACCTTTCCGTGGTTGGGCAACACCGGGCCGGTTGGCCTGCCCACAGCCCTGGCAATGGCCAATGAAGAAGGCGAGATCAAATCCGGCGACCATATCTGCATGATGGGCATCGGCAGCGGACTGAACTGTATGTTAATGTCCGTTACCTGGTAGATTACAGCGTAAAGAGACAAAAAAAAGCGGCCTGCAAACGTCAGGCCGCTTTTTTCTATTTATAAGGAGAGGAAACTTTTAGGTTGTGTTGATATTCACCTAAACTATGACCGGTGATGTCATTTCGAGCGACGAAGGGGCGAGAAATCCCTCTAACGTTCTTTGCCAGCGAGAATTCAAGGGGATTTCTCCTCGCAAGCTCGTCGAAATGACATAGAAACCCGAAATGTCAACAAAACCTACACCAAAATCAAATTATCACGATGAATAGCCGTGGGGCCATAGTCGAAGCCCAAAATTTTGCCGATTTGATCCGAGCGGCGACCGCAAATGGCCCGTAAATCTTCGGCTTTGTAGTGGGCCAGCCCGCGGCCAATCTCTTGCTGCTGTATATTGACCACATGGACCGGCTCGCCGCGCTGAAAGTCGCCCTGTACCCCGGTAACGCCAACGACCAGCAAACTTTTGCCCAAATTGACCAAAGCATTGGCCGCACCATCATCAACCGTTAAGGTTCCCTGCGCCGGCTCCGTTAAAATCCACCGTTTGCGACTTTCTACCCGGCTAACCTGGGTGGGGAAGCGAGTGCCAATCGATTCGCCGCCGACAATGCGTATTATAACGTCAGGCTCGTCGCCGGGCGCAATAACGACGTCGGTGCCGGAGCGGGTGGCAAATTCCGCCGCCTCAATCTTCGTGCGCATCCCGCCGGTGCCAATATCGCCCAGACTGCCGCCGGCCATGGCCCAAATCGCTGCGTTGATGACCGGCACTTCCGGAATAAGCTGCGCGGTCTTATCTTTGCGCGGATCGGCGGTATAAAGGCCTGCTTGATCGGTTAAGATGATCAACAAATCCGCCTCGACCAAATTAGCGACCAGGGCCGACAGATTATCGTTATCACCGACCTTAATTTCATCAACAGCCACCACATCATTTTCATTGACGATAGGAATCAGGCGATTGTGCAGCAAAAGTTGAAATGTGTTCCGCGCATTTAAGTAGCGCGTCCGGTTCGCCAAATCAGCCCGCGTAAGGAGCGCTTGGGCCACCACCAAGTTGTACATTTCGAAAATCTTTTGGTAGAGCGACAGCAAATGGCCCTGGCCTACCGCCGCCAACATTTGCTTGTGCGGCACGTCTTTATTTTGCGAAACTTTGCCGACGTTAACCACCTCCCGACCGGCAAAAATAGCACCGGACGATACCAGCAGCGGTTGATGGCCTTGCTGTCTCAAAACCGCTATTTGCCGGGCAAAATCGATTAAGCGGGGGCGATGAATACGTTCGGTGCCCGCCCGAAGTACGTTGGTGCCTACTTTTATAATGACTCTCATGGGGAACTCACGGATTGCGCAAATACTGTCTCAATTGGGTGTAAGCCGGACGAGGCGTGCGATCCGGGTTGAGAATAGCGTACCAACGCATGGGTTCGTTGGCCGGATACCAGGAGACCGTACTAAAATCGAGGTTGAACAAAAACACGGCTTGGACAAACGGTAAATCGTTCTCTAACGTCGTAAAGGCTTCGGTTAAATATTCGGCTTGCTGGGTTTGGCTGACCGATATCGATTCGTGCTCGCCTAAATCCCATTTGCTTTCAATAACCCAGCCTAATTCGGTAATCCAAATGACTTTGTCGTCGTCACCGTTGGCTTTCATGACATCATACTGATCTTGAACGCGCGATAGTGATAATCCCCACGGATCGACTTCAGCGGGGGGGCGGCCAAAGGTATAGGGGTGGCTGCCGATACCATCAAAATAACCGGCGATACCGGCATCGTACATGCCCTGTAAAAAGGCTAAATCACCGTAAGCTGTCTCGGAGCCGTCGCCGGTGGTAGCCAGACCGCCCGTAATAACCAAAGCTTCCGGATCGACCGCTTTTACGGCGGTATATGCCGTTTTTACCATTTCAGCGTAAAGAGCCGGGTCCGGTTCCATGTTGCCCCACTCATAATTGAGATTAGGCTCGTTCCAAATTTCGTAAGCAGCCACCTGGCCTTTATATCGGGCTGCCAGCGCCGTCATAAATGCGCCAAAATCGGCCACATCATCCGGCGGGTGCGTATAGCTGCTATCCTGGGGTCTGGCCCAGGCCGGCGTGCCGTGAACCCGCATTAAAATTTTCACCTGTTGATCGCCCATCGCTTTGGCGATATTATCGGGATCAACCCAGCGAAATTCGCCCGGTTCCGGTTCAACCGTACCCCAATTCACGTAGCCTTTGCCCCAACCCAGGCCCATATCATTGAGCAGGTAGGTCATGCCTAAATCAGCCATGTTAGCGCCCGTAAAAAAGGTTTCGCTGGGCGGTAACTGGAGAGCCGGAGCCGCTTGGGCTACATTTTGTCCGGACGGCGGCTCGAAGAACGTGGAGGTCGGATTAA